>CAJWHN010000026.1 GCA_913041085.1 uncultured Flavobacteriales bacterium
ACTCACGTTACATATTACATAAGGTCTATTTGTGATGACGAAACAAACTTCTTCTCATCTTGGGCTTCAGGTTCGTATACGACTCTGTCAGGAGGCAAGATTGCTCAGGACAATTCATTTGAGATTGAAGTATATCCAAATCCAACTGATGGATTGGTCAATATTTCTTTCGATAAGATAATTGAACAAAATGTAAATGTTAGATTAGTAGATGCATTTGGTAAAGAAGTTTATCGTAAGCAATTCAATGTTGGTTTTGAAACAAGCATTATAGGCTTTGATATATCAAATTATGCTAAAGGAGTTTACTTCTTGCAATTGGTTTCGGATGATATTGTAAAAATAGAAAGAATAGTGTTGCATTAGTAAGAAGGTATATTTTGAAATATCTCTAAAAAAGTATTACATTTGCAGAAGATTGTTTTTTAATGAGGGGGCCTATCGCCCCCTCTTTTATTAAATGTTTTTATGTTAAAAAAAGAGTTAATAATAAAACTTGTTGGCGATTACATTCTAGAAAATGAGTCTATTTTTCTTGTTGATGTGAAGCTTAGTTCGTCAAACCAAATAGAAGTTTTGATTGATTCTTTTGATGGTATAAGTATCAAAAACTGTATATTTTTGAGTAGGTATATAGAGTCAGCTTTAGATAGAGATGAATGCGACTTCTCTTTACAGGTGGCTAGTGCTGGTTTGAGTGAACCATTTAAGGTTTTCCAACAATACAAGAAGAGCATTGGTAGAGATGTCAATGTTTATCTAAAAGGCGGAAAAGAGCTATTAGGTAAAATACTTGATGCTAAAGAAGGAGAGGGAATAACATTAGAAACAATTATAAAGAAAAAACAAGGAAAAAAGAAAACACAAATTATTGAACAACAATCATTAAGTTTTGACCAGATAGACAAAACTAAGGTTGTTATATCCTTTTAAATTACATTATAAAGATGAATGCGACAAATTTAATTGAATCATTTTCAGAGTTTAAAGAATTTAAAAACATAGATCGTGAAACGATGATGAACGTCCTTGAAGATGTTTTTAGAAGTGTTATGGTAAAACAGTTCGGCACAGATGAAAATGTAGATGTCATTATCAATATTGATAAAGGTGATTTAGAAATCTGGAGAAACCGAGAAATTGTAGCTGACGAAGAAATTGAAGATAGTAATTTACAGATTTCTTATACAGATGCCATTAAAATTGAGCCAGATTTTGAAATTGGAGAAGAAGTGTCTGAACAAGTTTTCTTGAAAGATTTCGGCAGAAGACAAGTTTTAGCATTAAGACAAACCCTTACGTCTAGAATTTTAGATTTAGAGAAAAAAGAAATTTTTGATAGATATGAAGATAGGATAGGTGAAATAATCAATGGTGAAGTTTATCAAGTGTGGAGAAATGAAGTTCTTATACTTGACGGTGAAGAAAATGAATTGATTTTGCCAAAGTCTGAAGCTATTCCAAGTGATTACTTTAAAAAAGGTGACACCATTCGAGCAGTTGTGAAAAGCGTGGAGATGAGAAATCACAATCCTTTAATCATCCTTTCCAGAACAGCTCCTGAGTTTTTAGCTCGATTATTTGAGCAAGAAGTGCCAGAGGTATTCGATGGCCTAATTACTATAAAAAAGATTGTTCGTGTGCCTGGAGAAAGAGCAAAAGTAGCGGTTGAGTCATACGATGAAAGAATTGACCCTGTTGGAGCTTGTGTCGGAATGAAAGGTGCAAGGATTCACGGAATTGTCCGAGAATTAAGAAATGAAAATATTGATGTAATCAATTATACAGATAATATTCAGTTATTCATTACAAGGTCATTGAACCCAGCTAAAGTATCTTCTATTCAGTTAGATGAAGAAAATTCTAAAGTTGATGTATATCTACACCCAGATCAAGTATCTTTAGCTATTGGTAGAGGAGGATTTAACATACGATTGGCGAGTATGCTTACTGGATATGAAATTGATGTATATAGAAATATTGATGAAGCCGATGACGATGTTGAATTGACAGAATTTGTTGACGAAATTGAAGGTTGGATTATTGATGAATTAAAATCTATTGGTTGTGATACTGCAAGAGATGTAATAAAATTAGATGTTGCTGATCTTGTAAAGCGTACCGATTTAGAAGAAGAGACTGTCAGTGAAGTATTAGGAATACTCAAGGCAGAGCTCGAATAAATATGATTTGAAACGAAATTATGGCAGAACAGTCACAAAGATTATCAAAGGTTGCTAAAGAATTTAATGTTGGTGTTGACACTATATTAGAATTTTTAGCTAGTAAGGGTGTGGATGATTTGAATAGAAATTCAAAAATTTCACCTGAAACCTATGAAGTATTAGTAGATGAATATCAGCCTGATAAAAAGGTTAAAGCTGAGGCTAAAGAATTGAAGAAAGCCGAGGTAGAGCAAAAAAGTCTGGAAAAAGAAGAAGTTCAAACGTTACGTGTCTCAGTTCCTAATATGGAGGGCTTAAAAATAGTTTCAAAATTAGATGTTGCTGAGTCAAAATCTAACTCTAAAAAAGAGGAGGTTAAAACAGAGTTTACTGAGCCATCGACTCAGAAGCCCGAAGTTCCCGTTAATGAAAAACCTTCTGATTCTAAAGGCTCTGATGAAAAAGTCGTTGAAAAAACTGATGAACAATCAAAAAAACCTGAAGAATCATCTCAAGATAATATTGTTACACCTGCCCATGAAGAAAAAACAACGGAAGGAGCTTCTGTTATTCGTGCAAAAGCCAAAAAGTTGGATGGACCGACTATTGTGTCTTCAGACAAAATAGATTTATCTAAGTTTAAAAAGTCTGAAAAAAAGCCAGTTGCTTCTTCTTCTGCTAAAATTGAAGGTAAAAAGAAAAGAAAAAGAGTTTCTACAAAACCTAATACTGCTAGACCTAATAAAGTAAGAAAAAACACTACTCCAAAGGTTGAGCTTACTCCTGAGCAAATCCAAAAGCAGGTTAGAGAAAACTTGGCTAAGTTACAAAGTGGAGGTAAGAACAAAGGAGCTAAGTTAAGAAGAGAGAAAAGACAAGCTCGAAAAGAACAAGAAGAAATAGATTTAATAAAAATTGAGGAGGAAAGCAAAACTATACAAGTAACAGAGTTTGTTACTACGGCTGAATTTGCTCAATTGATGAATGTTCCGCCAACAGAAGTTATATCTGCTTGTTTTTCACTTGGTATGATGGTGACACAAAATCAACGATTAGATGCAGAAACATTATCCATTGTTTCAGAAGAATTTGGATATACTATCGAATTTGTTGGTGCTGAAGTTCAAGAGTCTATTTCTCAAGATGAAGACTCTGAAGAAGATTTGATGCCAAGAGCGCCTATTGTAACAGTAATGGGACATGTTGACCATGGTAAAACTTCTCTTTTAGATTACGTAAGAAAAGCAAACGTAATTAGTGGTGAAGCTGGTGGAATTACTCAGCACGTAGGTGCCTACGAAGTAGATTTAAATGGTAAAAAAATTACCTTCTTAGATACGCCAGGCCACGAAGCTTTTACGGCTATGAGGGCACGTGGTGCTCAAGTTACAGATGTGGTAATTATTGTTGTTGCTGCAGATGATCAAGTAATGCCTCAAACTAAAGAAGCAATTAGTCACGCTCAAGCAGCAGGTGTTCCTATGGTTTTTGCAATCAACAAGATAGATAGAGACACTGCCAACCCTGATAAAATTAAAGAGCAGTTATCAGCAATAAACATTTTACTAGAAGATTGGGGAGGTAAGTACCAATCGCAAGAGATTTCAGCCAAAACAGGGCAGGGAATAAACGACTTATTGGAGAAGGTATTGTTAGAGGCGGAATTACTTGACCTCAAAGCTAATCCTAATAAAAACGCTACAGGAACTGTAATTGAAGCCTCTCTAGATAAAGGTAAAGGTTACTTAACAACTATATTAGTTGAAGCAGGAACTTTGAAAGTTGGAGATTACGTCTTAGCGGGTTGCTATTCTGGTAAAGTCAAAGCCTTATTAGATGAGAGAGATGCTAAAATGTCCGATGCAGGGCCTTCTACACCAGCTGTTCTATTAGGTTTGAATGGAGCGGCTCAAGCTGGTGATAAGTTCAATGTAATGGACGATGAGAGAGAGGCTAAAAATATCGCTACAAAGCGTATGCAGCTTCAAAGGGAGCAAGGGGTAAGAACTCAAAAGCATATTACTCTAGATGAAATTGGTAGACGATTAGCACTTGGAGACTTTAAGGAATTGAACATTATCATAAAAGGTGATGTTGATGGCTCTATAGAAGCTCTTTCAGATTCTCTACAGAAGCTATCAACGGATTTAATAGCAGTAAACATCATACACAAATCTGTTGGTCAAATTTCAGAGTCTGATGTGATGTTGGCGGCAGCCTCAGATGCGGTAATTATTGGTTTCCAAGTAAGACCATCAGTTAATGCTAGAAAATTGGCAGAAAACGAACAAATTGATATACGTCTTTATTCTGTAATCTATAATGCTATTGAAGAACTTGAAAAAGCAATGGAGGGTATGTTATCACCTGATATTGAGGAGAAAATAGTATGTAATATTGAAATTAGAGAAACCTTTAAAATTTCTAAAGTTGGAACCATTGCGGGTTGCTATGTACTTGATGGTAAAATGACTAGAAACACCCAAGTAAGAGTTATTAGAGACGGAATAGTAGTGTATTCTGGCGAATTAGCAACCTTAAAACGATTTAAGGACGACGTTAAGGAAGTTTCTTCTGGATATGAATGCGGATTAAGTATCAAAAACTTTAATAACATTAAGGTTGGTGATATAATCGAAGGATTTGAAGAGGTCGAAGTAAAAAAGAAACTTTAATTAGTTTGCAACTTCCTCGAAGGGAACCGTAGCTGGAACGATATAAGTGCCTCTATATTTTCTGCTTATTTCTTTTTGAACTTTATGAGCATCAAGTTTGTTCACGAAGTTTCCAACTTGTATTTTATAATAAGGCGATTTGAATTCTAGATAAGTCTTCAAGTTAGGAAAATCTGATGAAAATTGTGCACGCACTTTTTGAGACTCCTCCCTGCTTTGACTTTGATTATGATGAATTTGGACTCTGTAGCCATCAACGCCACGTTTTGAATTATTTAGTTTAATTTGAGTCGACATTAAGCTATCAATTCGACTATCATTTATTGTCATATTTTCAGTGTTTTGGGCTATAATTGAGCCAGAAAAAAGACAAATTGTAATAAATATTAAACCTTTCATTGTGCAAATATAGATTTTTATGTGTCTAAGTATGTGAATTTGAGTGTAATATAAGATTAAACGCAACTTATTTAGAATCAGTATAAATTGGGATAAAAAAATAAAACTCATATGATTAAAAATAGTGGAATGTAATACATTTGTAGTCGAGAAAAATCAAGCTTTTGCTACAACTGAATTATATGTTTATAAACATGACTAAATTTATTAATTTAAGTAAGTATCCTTTCACAATATTCTCCTCGCTAATTATCCTATTATTTGCTGTTTCCGCTTCTGTATCAGCACAAAATATTGAAGAAGGTGAGAAATTATATAAAGCTAATTGTACAGCCTGTCACCAAATTGATAGCAAGTTAATTGGTCCAGCTCTAAGAGGTGTTAGCGATAAATATTCTGAGGAATGGTTGATTAAATGGATAAAAAATTCGGCTGAAATGATAGCCGCAGGCGATCCAGATGCTATTGCAATATGGGAAGAGTATAACAAATCTCCGATGACAGCTTTTCCTTATTTTTCTGATGACGATGTGAAAAATATCTTGGCTTATATTGAGCAAGCTCCTGAAAAACAAGCTGTTGTAGCAACAACTTCTGTCGATGGTGGAGCGATTGTTGTTGAAGACCAAACATCGGACTATGTAATACTGACTATTGCTATTGTCTTATTGCTTGTTATTGCAGGTTTATGGAAAATTAAAAATACGCTCAAAGAAGTTGCAGGAGAAGAAAGTGAAGATTTATTTAGTTCTATAATTACACTAGTAAACGCTTTCTTTGCGAGAAAGTCTATAGTTACTCTTACTGTATTTATTATTTTAGGTTTTGGAGTGAACTCTGCATGGAATTTAATGTTAGGAGTCGGCGTTACTAAGGGATATGCACCTGAGCAACCCATTGCGTACTCTCATAAATTACACTCTGGTATTAATGGAATTGACTGTAATTATTGTCACCATTCTGCAAGACATGGTAAGTCTGCTGCTATACCATCTGCTAATGTTTGTATGAATTGTCATACTTACATTAACGAAGGTCCCTCAGGAAAAGCAGAGATTCAAAAGATTTATGATGCAGTTGGTTTTGATCCTGAAAAAGGACAATATATCCAGGGCTATGAGCAAAAACCTATTAAGTGGGTTAGGATTCATAACTTACCAGATCATGCTTATTTTAATCATTCACAGCATGTTGTTGCGGGGGGATTAGAATGTCAAGATTGTCATGGTGCCATTGAAGAAATGGAAGTTGTTGAACAACATGCCGAATTAACAATGGGTTGGTGTATCGACTGTCATAGACAAACAGAAGTTAAAGTGGCAGACAACGATTATTATGAAGAAATGCATGCTAAATTTAAAGAGAATCATCCTGGAGAAGCATTTAATGTTGAAGCTATAGGGGGTCTTGAATGTGGTAAGTGTCATCATTAGAATATAAAAATTAGTTTAATATATGACTAAACAAAAAAAATATTGGAAGGGGTTATCGGAATTAGCTAACGATCCATTAGTTGATAAACTAAAAGAAAATGAATTTATTGAAGAAATCCCTGTGGATGATTTTTTGGGAGACGACAAAAATTTGTCAGAAACAAGTACTTCAAGAAGAGATTTCTTAAAATTTTTAGGATTTAGTACAGCCGCTGCTACACTTGCTGCCTGCGAAACGCCTATTATTAAGTCTATACCTTACGTTGTAAAGCCAGAAGAGATTACCCCTGGTGTTGCTAATTGGTATGCATCGACCTTTTATGATGGTAATGATTTTGCTAATATTCTTGTTAAAACTCGAGAGGGAAGACCTATATTTATTAAAGGAAACGATTTGCCATCATCATCTCCAAATGCAAGGGTTATTTCTTCTGTTTTATCACTATACGATTCGAATCGTCTTAAAGGTGCGATGAAAAATGGAGAGTCAGTTACTTGGTCTGATGCTGATACTGATATTACAACTAGGCTCTCAAATGTAGAGGGTGATGTTGTAGTATTAACGAATACAATTATTAGCCCAACTACACAGGCTATTATTGAGGAATTTGGTAAAAAGTATGCAGTAAAGCACGTCCAATATGACGCTATTTCTGTTCAAGGAATGCTAGATGCAAATAAAGAATCTTTTGGACAAAGAGTAATACCTACTTACCATTTAGATAAAGCTGATGTTATTGTTTCTTTTGGTGCTGACTTTTTAGGAAGTTGGTTAAGCACCTCACTAGAAAAACAATACATAGCAAATAGAAATCCGAAATCAGGTAAAATGTCTCGTCATTTCCAGATTGAAACCAACATGTCATTATCTGGCTCTAATGCTGATATAAGAATTCCAGTAAAGCCTTCTGAGAAGCTAAACTTACTAGAAAACTTATTCGATACTTTAAATGGAAACTCTACAGCAAACGATAAAATTAAAGATATAGTTGCGGAGTTAACTTCAGCTAAAGGAAAGTCCTTAGTGATTTGTGATAGCAACGATAAAGCTATTCAGATTATGGTTAACGCTATAAACGATATACTTGGTAACTATGGTAAGACCATAGATATGGGTCAGCCATCCTTGTTGAAAGCTGGTGATGATAATGCTGTTGCTCAACTGATAAAAGATATGAATGATGGAAAGGTTGGCGCACTAATTATGAGCGGTGTCAATCCTTCATATACTTTAGCTGATGCAGAAGCCTTTAATGCTGGTTTGAAAAAAGTTTCTTTAACTATTTCTACTGCATTAAGTATGGATGAAACATCTACTAATGTAGAATATGTGTGTCCTGATCGCCATTATTTAGAAAGCTGGGGAGATGCCAAAGCAACACCAAATCAAGTAGCATTTATTCAACCTACCATACAGCCTTTATTTGACAGCCGTCAGATACAAGAATCTTTGCTTGTCTGGAGTGGTGACGATACAGAATACTATACCTATTTAAAAAATTATTGGAGAAGTAAAGTTTCTTGGTCTTCTTCTTTACATGATGGAATTGCAGAACTTTCTGCTGATGCACTATCACTATCCTCTTTCGCAGCTAACGTCAAGTCAGTTTTATCACAAGCTCAAGGATTAGAATTAGCACTTTATCAGTCTAATTCCATCGGTGATGGCTCACAAGCTAATAACCCTTGGTTACAAGAGTTACCAGACCCTATTACAAGGTCATGTTGGGATAATTATCTAACTATTTCGGCGACTACTGCTCGTGAAAATGGTCTTTCTAATTGGAATATTTCTGATGGTTCTCTAAATGGTGACATGGTTAGACTTACAGTTGGTGATGTCGTATTAGAAAATATTCCTGTACTTATTCAGCCAGGACAGGCGATAGGCACTCTTGGTTTAGCATTAGGTTATGGACGTACAGCATCAGGTAAAGTTGGTAATGGAGTAGGAGTAAATGCTTATCCATTAGTACTTAACAACAGCTACACTTCTTCCGATGTTAAAATTGAGAAAGTTGAAGGCGAACACGGTTTTGCTTCTGTTCAGTTGCATCACACAATGATGGGAAGAGATTTGATCAAAGAAACAACTTTAAATGAGTATTTAGAAAATCCAAAGTCTGGTAATAAACCACTTCTGTACGATACTCATCTTGGAAAATTAGCTCCTGACCAAATAGATCTTTGGCAAGCGCATGATCACGAGACGGGTCACTTTTGGAATTTAGGTATTAATTTAACTTCTTGTACTGGCTGTAACTCATGTGTAGTTGCGTGCCATTCGGAAAATAATGTCCCTGTTGTAGGTAAAGAAGAAGTAAGGAAGAGTAGAGATATGCACTGGTTAAGAATTGATAGATACTATTCCAGTGATATGACAAAAGAAATTGCTGAAGAAGAAGGTATTGGAGCAGTATCAAAATTTAAAGCTATGGAGATTCCATCAGAAAATCCAGATGTAGCTTTTCAACCAGTAATGTGCCAGCACTGTAATCATGCACCATGCGAAACTGTTTGCCCAGTTGCAGCTACTACTCATAGTGCAGAAGGTCTTAACCATATGACATACAATCGATGTGTTGGAACACGTTATTGCGCTAACAACTGTCCTTATAAAGTACGTCGTTTCAATTGGTTTAATTATGCTGAAAACGATGCCTTTGATTATAACATGAATGACGACTTAGGTAAAATGGTATTGAATCCTGATGTTACTGTAAGAGCAAGAGGAGTAATGGAAAAATGTAGTATGTGTATTCAGATGATTCAAAAAACCAAACTCGATGCCAAACGTGATGGTAGAAATATCGTAGATAATGAGGCACAAACTGCTTGTTCTTCCGCTTGTCCTACAGGTGCCATTACCTTTGGAGATGCAAACAATCAGTCACATTCTGTAACTCAAATGGTTGAGGATGATAGATCCTATCAATTACTTGATCATTTGAACACAAAAAACTCAGTATTTTATCAAACTAAAATTAGGAATAGAAAATCTTAAAAGAAGTTATGCAAAAAGAAAGTCCAATAAGAGAGCCTCTGATTTTAGGTGATAAAAGCTATCACGATATTACTGTTGACGTAGCAAAACCAGTACTAGCCAAAGCCAATAAAATGTGGTGGATAGTATTTGGAATCTCATTAGTATTATTTGTTTGGTGGATTTTATCCGTAGGATATACCATCGGAACAGGAATTGGTGTTTGGGGATTGAACAAAACAGTCGGATGGGCCTGGGATATTACTAACTTCGTATGGTGGGTAGGTATTGGTCATGCTGGTACTCTAATCTCAGCAGTACTGCTATTGTTCAGACAAAAATGGAGATTATCTATTAACCGTTCAGCAGAAGCCATGACCATTTTTGCTGTTGTTCAGGCTGGCACTTTTCCTTTACTTCACATGGGCAGACCATGGCTTGCATATTGGGTTTTTCCAATACCGAATAATTTCGGATCATTATGGGTTAATTTCAATTCACCACTGTTATGGGATGTATTTGCGATTTCTACCTATTTCTCTGTATCCTTTGTATTCTGGTATGTAGGTCTTATTCCAGACTTTGCTATGATTAGAGACAAGGTTAATGAGAAGTATTGGCCTTTACGTAAAAAGATATATAGTATATTATCATTTGGTTGGAGTGGTAGAGCGAAAGATTGGCAGCGTTTTGAAGAAGTATCACTCGTTCTTGCTGGCTTAGCAACACCTTTGGTTTTCTCAGTACACTCCATTGTATCTTTTGACTTTGCTACCTCTGTAATACCAGGATGGCACACTACTATTTTTCCTCCATACTTCGTTGCTGGAGCGGTATTCTCGGGCTTTGCTATGGTACAAACCTTATTATTAGTTATGCGTAAGGTAGTAGGATTAGAAGCTTACATTACTATAAAGCATGTTGAGTATATGAATATCGTTATTATGCTAACGGGTAATCTTGTTGGTATAGCCTATCTTACAGAGTTGTTTATGGCGTGGTACTCAGGTGTTGAGTTTGAGCAGTATGCATTCCTTAACAGAGCGACAGGACCTTATTGGTGGGCTTATTGGATTATGATGACCTGTAACGTTATATCACCACAGTTGATGTGGTTCAAAAAATTAAGAACAAATATCGTATTTACATTTATTTTAGCCTTGTTTGTTAATATCGGTATGTGGTTTGAACGCTTTGTAATTATCGTAACATCTATACACCGTGATTACTTACCTTCTAGTTGGACTATGTTCTCGCCAACATTTGTTGATATTGGTATTTTTGTAGGATCCATTGGTTTCTTCTTTGTACTATTCTTATTGTACTCAAGAACTTTTCCAGTAATAGCACAAGCAGAATTAAAAACGATTGTTAAATCTTCTAGCGAACAATATAAAAAGTAAAAGACATGAGTAAAAAAGTCATTTACGGAATATTTGATGATGAAGAGGTACTTCTTAACAGTGTTAAGGAAGTCCGTTCTAAAGATATTTCAATTAAAGAAGTATATTCACCATTTCCTATACACGGTTTAGATCATGCTTTAGGCTTGAAAAGAACTCGTTTGGCAATTGCAGCTTTCATATATGGATGTATTGGCTGTGCTACTGCTATTTGGTTGACGTACTATATAATGATACTTGATTGGCCAATGAACATTGGTGGTAAGCCAAGCTTTGCATACTATTTAAGTATGCCCGCATTTGTTCCTGTAATATTTGAAATGACAGTGTTGTTTTCAGCTCACCTCATGGTCATCACTTATCTTTTCAAATGCAAGTTGTTCCCTGGTCAGAAAACTTCAAGTCCTGATCCTAGAACAACTGACGACAAGTTTCTTATGGAAATAGAGTCAGATGATGATAAGACAATTAGCACACTTTTGAAAAAGACGGGTGCTACTGAAATTAACGTTAAAGAAATTGCCTAAAAATGAAAAAAGTATGTAGTAATATTCTTCTAATAGCGATGCCATTTTTAGTCTTATCGTTATTTTCTTCCTGTTCTAACAATGAAGCTGATAAACCGGGCTATGAGTTTATGCCTGACATGTACCGCTCACCTTCCTTAGAAATTTATTCTTCGAATACATTTTTTAAAGATAGTTTGAATGCACGTCCGTCTGTTGAAGGAACTATGCCAAGAGGTTTTGTTGCATTCTATTATGATAATACTTTGGAAGATTACCTTTTAGCAGGTAAAGAGTTAAAAAATCCTTTTGAAAATACGGAAGATAATATTGAAAAAGGAAAACAGCTTTATCAAATGTTCTGCGCACACTGTCATGGTAAAAATGGTGATGGTAAAGGAAGTATAACACACCCTGTTTATGGAGCTATTCCTTCCTACGCTGATGATGTAATGATTCGTAGAACGGGTGAGAATATGAATGATTTAGCTGCTGGTAATATTTATCATGCTATCTATTATGGACTGAATGCAATGGGCCCTCACAATACACAAATAAATGATACGGAACGTTGGTTGATAACAATGTACGTTCAAGAATTACAAAAAGGAAACTAATTAAGATTAAACTAACTGTATATGTACACAGTAACAAAAAACACCAAGTTAATTTCTTACGTCTTAATGGCAATAGGATTAGTCGCTATTGTATTCGGATTTACTAATGATGCACATCGTGCATGGCCAAGTTTAATGGTTAATAATTATTTTTTCTTAGGTATTTCAGCATTTGCTATATTCTTTATAGCTCTTCAGTACGTTTCTGAGGCAGCATGGGCTATTCCTTTCAAACGTGTAGCTGAGGGTATCACTTCTTATTTTCTAGTAGGAGGTATCATTATGCTATTCATTATTGTAGCAGGAAAATTACATTGGAATCACATTTGGCATTGGATGGCTGATGGTATTATGGATCCTAATGATGAACATTATGACCCTATAATTGCAGGTAAAGAAGCTTACTTAAATTTCCCATTTTTCTTTATTCGTGCAGCGGCTTACATCTTTGGATGGTGGTATGCTGCCAAACGTTTAATTGCACTTTCAAGACAAGAAGATACAGAAGGTGGACTAAGTAGCTATAAGAGAAGTATAACCCTGTCAGCTATCTTTATTGTATTCTTTGGCTATTCTTCTTCTATGATGGCATGGGACTGGATTATGTCAATAGATACTCACTGGTTTAGCACCTTATTTGGTTGGTTTGTATTTTCTTCAATGGGAGTTACAGGCTTTACTATGATTGCTATGGTTGCCATTGTATTAAAGCGTAAAGGCTATTTGGAGTATGTTAATGAAAACCATATTCACGATTTAGGTAAATGGATTTTTGCATTCAGTATTTTATGGACATATATGTGGTTCTCACAATTTATGCTAATTTGGTATTCAAATATTCCTGAAGAAGTCACCTACTATATGGCACGTTGGGATAATTACAACGCTCTATTTTGGATAACTTCTGTGATTAACTTCATCTTCCCATTACTTATTTTAATGAGTAGAGATAGTAAGAGAAACTTCGGCTACATCATGACTGTTGGTGTTATTGTTTTAATTGGTCATTGGTGTAACGTATTTTTAATGATAGAACCAGGAGTAATGAAAGATCATTGGCACATAGGCTTTACTGAAATAGGTATGTTTGCTGGATTCTTAGGCTTGTTTTTATTTATAGTAAATAAAGCTTTGACAAAAGCACCTTTATTTGTTAAGAATCACCCCTTTGCTGATGAAAGTATACACCACCACATTTAATAATAAAGAGATAACGAATAAAATATACAGGCTAATATGACTACTTTTTTAAATTTCTTAATCATAGTCTTGACCATAATTGGTATCGTACAGATAGTACGAATTATTGAAATTGCTGCTAAACTAAAAGGTCCACAAGACAAGATTACGACTGATCAAGATAATCGTTACAATGCTCTTGCGATGTTAATTGTCGGTTTAGGCTTTACAGCTTTTGTGGCTTATTCTTTCAAGCTATGGGGACACCTAGTTTTACCAGACCCTGTTAGTGTACACGGTGAAGGAATCAAGATGTTATGGGATACAACGATGATATTAATTCTTGTAACATTTTTCATTACACAAACTTTATTATTTGTTTTTGCATACAAATACAGAGGTAGAGAAGGCAACACTGCCCTATTCCAAACACACAACAATAAGTTAGAGTTGCTTTGGACTTCTGTTCCTGCATTTGTTTTAACAGGTCTAATTTTATTTGGCTTGAGTACTTGGAACAAAACGATGGTTCCTGATACTACCAATGCTAAAGTAATGGAAGTATATGCTCAACAATTCAATTGGACAGCGCGTTATGCAGGTGACGATAATCAGTTAGGCAAAGCACATTATACACTAATTGGAGGTATTAACACCTTAGGTGTTGATGAGAGAGACACTTTATCGCACGACGATGTAGTTGTTAGAGAAATACACTTAGTTAAAGACCAACAGGTATTAATGAAATTCAGGTCACAAGACGTGATTCACTCAGCTTATTTACCTCACTTCAATGTACAGATGAACTGTGTTCCAGGGATGAGCACTCAATTTGCTTTCACGCCAACAAAAACAACTAAAGAAATGCGTGAAGACCCTGAGATGATAGAAAGAATGAAATTCATCAACGAGGCTCGAGCTAAAAAAGGGGAAGAAGCTGTAGAGTTTGATTACGTCCTACTTTGTAATAAAATATGTGGTTCTGCCCACTATAACATGCAGATAAAAGTAATTGTTGAAACCCAAGAAGAATTTGATGTTTGGATGGCAGAGCAAGACACCTTTAAAACTTTAGTAAGCGCACAATAAGAATATAGAATAATTAGAGATATGTCAGATCATAACGAACACCACCACCACGAAGAAACATTCATTTCCAAGTACGTTTTCAGTACTGATCATAAGATGATTGCTAAGCAATTCCTTATTACGGCTATGGTAATGGGTGTAATTGCTATATTGATGTCCGTATTTTTTAGAATGCAGTTAGCATGGCCAGCTGAAGGCTATCCTATACTAGAAACATTTTTAGGTAAATGGGCGCCTGACGGCGTTATGGACCCCAATATTTACTTAGCATTAGTAACCATTCATGGTACCATAATGGTATTCTTTGTATTGACCGGAGGCTTAAGTGGTACTTTCTTTAATTTACTTATTCCTCTACAGATTGGAGCAAGAGATATGGCATCAGGATTTTTGAATATGTTATCCTATTGGTTCTTCTTTGTGTCATCTGTAGTGATGGTCATATCTTTATTTGTTACCTCCGGACCTGCCGCTGCTGGTTGGACTATATATCCGCCGCTTAGTGCCTTACCACAAGCTATGCCGGGTTCTGGATTGGGTATGACGCTTTGGTTAGTTAGTATGTCTTTATTTATTGTTTCAGCACTACTTGGTGGTCTGAACTATATTGTAACTATTCTGAATTTACGAACTGAAGGTATGTCTATGACGCGTATGCCTTTAACAATGTGGGCATTTTTAGTAACAGCTATATTAGGGGTATTATCTTTTCCAGTATTACTTTCAGCAGCTTTACTATTGATATTCGATAGAGGTTTTGGAACAGCCTTTTACCTTTCTGACATTATGATACAAGGCGAGATGCTGACTCAAACGGGAGGTTCGCCTATTTTATTCCAACACCTGTTTTGGTTCTTAGGTCACCCTGAAGTATATATTGTATTATTACCAGCTTTAGGTATTACTTCGGAAGTAGTATCAACCAGTTCTCGTAAACCCATCTTTGGTTATAGAGCTATGGTAGGTTCAATATTAGCCATTGGATTTTTATCCTTTATTGTGTGGGGACACCACATGTTTATGACGGGGATGAATCCATTCTTAGGCTCTGTATTTACCTTTACGACCTTATTGATTGCTATTCCTTCGGCAGTAAAAGTCTTTAACTACTTAACCACTTTATGGAAAGGAAACATACAATTTACACCAGCCATGTTATTCTCTATAGGTTTAGTATCTACTTTTATTTCGGGTGGTTTAACGGGACTTATTTTAGGAGATAGTGCATTGGATATCAATGTACACGACACCTACTTTGTAGTTGCTCACTTCCATATTGTAATGGGGCTATCTGCTATCTTTGGTATGTTTGCAGGTATCTACCATTGGTTCCCTAAGATGTATGGTAAGATGATGAATAAGAATTTAGGCTATGTACACTTTTGGCTAACCTTCATTTCAGCTTATGGGGTATTCTATCCTATGCACTTTATTGGACTGGCAGGTGTACCAAGACGTTATTATTCCAACACCGCTTTCCCAATGTTTGATGGCTTAGTAGAGATTAACGAATTGGTAACGGTATTTGCTATTTTGGGTGCGGTGGCACAAATCTTTTTCTTCTTCAATTTCTTCTACAGTATATACAGAGGAAAAGATGCTCCACAAAACCCATGGCGTTCTAACACTTTAGAGTGGACGACACCTACACACGATAGAATACACGGTAATTGGCCAGGCGAAATACCAAGCGTACACCGTTGGGCATACGATTACAGTAAGCCTGGTGCTGATGAAGATTTTATTTCTCAGGTAGTACCACTTAAGGATGGCGAAGAAGAACATTAAGGGTTACTTAATATTGACCTAATAAAAGCCTCATCGAAAGATGGGGCTTTTTTTTATTCCATCGACTATCTTATATTGGTCTTGAAAACTAATTCCCCTTTTCACTAGTGAGTTAAATGCGATAGGTGAGAAGAAATAGAAATTATAAATATCTAATCCAGCCTTGTTTCGTTTACTTTGATTTTAGTTTATCTTTGTTCTAGATGAATGAGAATTTAAACCCAGAACGAGATTCACTATCCAATATAGATTTAGAATTGGACAAGGCATTACGACCTAAGCAATTTGATGATTTTAGTGGACAGCCTAAAGTGGTTGAAAACCTAAAGGTTTTTGTTAGTGCTGCCAAGATGCGAGGGGAGGCATTAGACCACGTTTTGCTACATGGCCCACCGGGTTTAGGCAAAACGACATTATCTAATATTATAGCCAATGAGATGGGCGTAGGTATAAAAATTAGCTCAGGCCCTGTTCTCGACAAACCTGGTGATTTAGCTGGTTTGTTGACCAATCTTGAAAGTGGTGATATCTTATTTATCGATGAAATTCATCGTTTGAGTCCTATAGTTGAAGAATATTTGTATTCAGCTATGGAGGACTTTAAAATCGACATCATGATAGAGTCGGGACCCAACGCAAGAGCTGTTCAGATAGAACTTAACCCTTTCACTTTAATAGGGGCTACTACTCGTTCAGGTTTGCTTACAGCTCCCTTAAGAGCACGTTTTGGCATAAACTCACGATTGGAGTACTATAATGTTGAAACCCTTTCTAACATCGTTAACCGTTCGTCAAGTATTTTGGATATATCCATTTCAAAATCAGCATCCGAAGAAATAGCAGGTCGAAGTCGAGGGACACCACGTATTGCTAATGCGCTACTGCGTAGAGTGAGGGACTTTGCCCAAGTCAAAGGCGATGGAAGTATTAATTTAGACATTACTCATTTGGCTTTATCTGCACTCAATGTAGATGCTCACGGATTAGACGATATGGACAACCGTATTTTATCGGCTATAATTGAGAAATTTAAAGGGGGACCTGTCGGACTAACCACCATAGCAACAGCTGTAGGTGAACAAAGTGGCACCATAGAAGAAGTGTACGAGCCTTTTCTAATACAAGAAGGCTATTTGATGCGTACGCCAAGAGGAAGACAAGCAACAGAAAAAGCCTACAAGCATTTGGGGCTAAACTCATCTTCACAAATCGGTGGACTTTTCGAATAAATCTTACAATTCATTAATTAGAAAGGAAGCTCAACGATTAGGGTTTTCTCATTGTGGCTTTTCTAAAGCTGATTTTTTGGAAGATGAAGCGCCACGTTTAGAACGTTGGTTAAATGAGAAAAAACACGGTGAAATGGCCTATATGGCCAATCATTTCGATAAGCGTTTAGACCCTCGTTTGTTAGTCGATGGTGCTAAGACGGTTGTTTCTCTTTTGCTCAATTACTATACCGATGAGCAACAAAATAGCGATGCTCCAAAACTATCTAAATACGCTTATGGCGAGGATTATCATTTTGTTATAAAAGACAAGTTAAAGCAACTGCTACAATTTATTCAAGAAGAAATTGGCGAAGTCAATGGTAGAGTTTTTGTAGATAGTGCTCCTGTGATGGATAAAGCTTGGGGAGTTCGTAGTGGCTTAGGTTGGATGGGTAAAAACACGAATCTAATTAATAAGAAACAAGGCTCTTTTTTCTTCATTGCCGAGTTGATTATTGATTTAGAAGTGGAAACAGATTTGCCAGTTCTTGACCATTGCGGGACATGTACTGCCTGTATTGATGCTTGCCCAACACAAGCTATCGTAGCACCTTATGAAGTCGATGGAAGTAAATGCATTTCATACTTTACTATCGAATTGAAAGACTTTATTCCAAATGAGATGAAGGATAAAATGGACGACTGGATGTTTGGTTGTGATGTTTGTCAAGATGTATGCCCTTGGAATAGGTTTTCTAGCCCACATAAAGAAGAGCGATTTATACCTCACCCAGATTTATTAGATATGAACAAAAGTGATTGGCAAGAACTGACGGAAGATACCTTTAAAAAAGTGTTTAAGAAATCGGCTGTAAAGCGGACTAAGTTTGCAGGTTTAAAAAGAAATATAGATTTTCTTAAATAGTATTTTCGAATACATCGAGAATAATATCTTTGTAGTTAGCAAAAGTCGTTAAACACCATATTTTCAATACCATTTGTTCTTTTTTATTGACTAAACGAGTGGATTTTTTTAGTTCTTTTTTAAATAAGTTTTTGTCGAAAGAAACTTTTTGTAAAATAGTTTTGCAAAAACGAAGCATAGTTATGTAATTTACTACTATAACTACAAAACAAATGGTATTATTGTCCCCATTGGTAAGAATCTTGCTCTAGTCCAGCTAAAGCAATAACTCTATCAACAACTGTAGATGCCAATTCTTCAAAAGTAGAAGGATTGCTATAAAATGAAGGGATAGCCGGGCAAATGATACCACCTGCTTCGGTAATGGTCTTCATATTATTGATGTGAATAAGATTTAAGGGAGTATCTCTTGCTACAAGTATAAGTTTTCTTCTTTCTTTAAGTATAACATCAGCAGCTCGAGTAGTTAAGTCATTAGAAATACCTTGGGCAATACGTCCTAATGTACCCATAGAACAAGGGCAAATAATCATTGTTTCAAAGCGAGCTGAACCAGACGCAAAGGGTGCGGTAAAGTCTTGTGGCTTATAAAATTTAAAAGGTAAATCTTTATAATCGGTATTACCCAATTCTGTTTTCCAAACGTATTTTGCATTATCAGACATCAAAATACCTACTTCTTCAACTTGATTATGCAGTTGTTGTAGTCTATCGAATAACACTTTGGCATAGATAGCACCACTAGCACCACTCACCGAAACCACTATTTTTTGCTTCTTACTCATTCAGAGAACAAATATCGGAAAGAAAAACTTAATATGGAATTATATTTGCCTTTGTTTAGCCCGTAGGTAGTTCCACCAGGGTGGTCTTGTATGGGAAAAAAGGGAATACTATTGCTCAATTCCCAAAACATAGACAGTTGAGGTTTGAGTTTAACTCCTGCAGCTAATTTTGCACCGATATCAAATTTATGGAAATCATTTTTTTGATCGTCTTCATAGCCATAGATATCGAATGTTTTGCCATCTACCAAAACACCAAATAATAAGCCTCCTTCATAAATAAATCCTTTAGATGTTTTCTGAATGCACCAAGACGTTTCAATATAGGATAAATCAATCCTAAAATCGCTATTGATATCATTACTCCCTTTGTCGATATAGTACAATGCTAGTTGACCACGACTAGCAGAATTTATAAAATGATTGACTGATGCACCAAATTTGATGCCTAATTTGTTAAAACCACCTAATTGGTCGCCTGATACCTGCGAAGTGCTAATACCAGCAATCAGTCCTGCTTTGAAATTTTGACCATAGCAATAACTACTTAAGGCAAGGGAAAAAATACATATGAAAATTAATCGTGTCATCTAAAACTGATGCCAATCCCTGCCGATGTACTTGGATAGCTAGAAAAGGTCTGATTGGCATAAAGTGTAAAGATAGCAAATTGAAGTCGAACTCCTGCTGATGCTTGCATTTCAGAAGTCTTAGGCATATTAATTTCTAAGGGGGAATCAAAATTTAAAGTACTTGTGCTGCCTAAACTAAAGTTTGTATTGGCATTAAGTGTAGAGCTCACAAAATTTTGACCTACACTACCGTAAGCAGTTATCATAGCAAACTTTTTTGAAAAGATAAGATTGACTGTACTTGCTTGTATGTCTAAATCTACTCCTTGTCTAACGCTTTGACTTTCTACTTCAAAGGAGGTATTGAATTGACTAAAAGCACCTTGAATAGATAAATCGAAGGGTAAAAATTTATTTAAAGGTAACCATTGCAAAATATCGTGTTTTATTCCAGCACCGTAAAGTTCAACAGACCCTTTACCTATAAAGCCAATATCGTACTCATAAGTCGGAATATATCTTACATTGATTTCTGTTCCTTTTATTAAGCCTAGACCTACATTTAAAGTTGGAATTGGTACAGCTTTTATTTCAATATTTTGATCAGGCATTACAAATTGACCGTTCACATTTCCGTTTTGATAATTTATAATTGCACCTTCTCCGCTCCCCAAGATACTTGGAGTTGATGAGGAAGCACTGCTAAAGTTTTCTATACTATTGACATCAAATGATGCTATTTCATCTGAAATAGTAATTAAGTTTAGACTTAGGCTAACATCAAAACCAGCTAATTTATGTGGCTTTGCTGTATTATACCAACCTTTGTTTAGTCCAGCCCCAATAGATTCAGCAAAAGGAGAGAAATAGGCTCCCAAAAAATTAGTAGCATCTGAAGTGTTACTGATTGTAATGTTCTGAGCTGAAACAAATAGTGAAGAACAGACTAAGAATAAAAAGGTTAAGATTTTTGTCATTGTACTTATTGATTAATCCGTGAGATGTATTTTTTCGACTTGCAAAATTTCTTTATTGCTATTGTCGTATACGAAAGCTACTATGTTACAGTTACTTCTTACCCATGAATTTTCTAAAGTATAGTCATAGCTGTATATACTTGAACTACTACTCAATTGTATATTACTACCCCAAGTTCCGTTTATCACTTTTCTTAGTACATGATTATGTTCATACTCTTCAATTAATTCTGAACCATCAATTTGTTTGTCAATAATACTATCTTCAGTAATACATACCACTAATTTCAGGCTATTATCAGACTCTGAAAGTCTTCTTGCTTGAACACTAACGGAATTATTATCTTCAGAAATAGAAAGATCAATAGTTGGTGCTTGTAGTAATTGCTCTCCAGCTATACTGGCCCAATCAGTATAATTTAACAAAACATTATCTGGATACCCTTGTCTATTAATCATTCCTATTGGAAAGACTTCAGGCTCAAAAAAATCTGCTAATTCGTTTCCCCCAGTTGTTCTAAAATCGGTAATAAAATTTCCGCTTGGTTGTGCGAAAAAACCAGCATGTATTGCTATACCAACTACTTTTTCCGAATAAAGTTCTTCTATAGTTTTGAGTTCTGAGGATGCTTGCGGACAATTAGTACACTTGTAGCCCGTGAAATCTTCAATTAGCACCTTTTTTCCTAGCCAAGGAAAGCCAGCGTTAGGGTCTGTAAAATTATCTTTTTCGATGACATCACATGAAAAAGTTAAACTAAGTATAAATAAACTAAGAAATAAATAATAGGTCTTTTTCATAATTAAAAGCTTGAAGTTATATTAAGAGTAAATCCATTAGATGATGGGACATTACGGCAGACACCACCTACACAAAAAATACCCTCTCGGACCTTACCATATCCTAATTCAAAACGGTTTGTTCCTTTACTGTAGCCACAACTTATGTTGAGGTAATGTACAGCTTCATAGGTTTTGCCTTCGCTAGTATAGCCGCCATTATATTGATCTACAAAAGCAAAAAACCAATGGGGAGAAAAAGTATATTCTACCAATCCCATTACCCAATCGCCTTGATCTTTGTAGTATTCGTAACTCTTATCAACTGAAAGGTATTGAAATTCACTTCTTAAAGTGTGTTTAGGTTTTATTTTGTAATTAACCTCTGCTATTCCAATTCTAGCGTGTAC
>CAJWHN010000027.1 GCA_913041085.1 uncultured Flavobacteriales bacterium
GACCATGTTAGTTTGTTTACCCTACTTATGACTATTTCTACATTGTTATATACTAGAATGAATAGTCAGATGAGTGGACCACAAATGGCACAAATGAAGTGGATGATGTACCTCATGCCAATCATGTTCTTAGGCTTCTTTAACAATTATGCTGCTGGATTGAGTTATTACTATTTCTTAGCTAATATGGTAACCTTTGGACAGCAATTTGTAATGAGAAAATATTTCATTAACGAAGATGCAATTTTGGCTCAAATAGAGAATAACAAGAAAAAGCCTGTTAAGAAATCTAAATTCCAAAAGCGTTTAGAAGATATGGCTAAGAAACAACAAGAAGCTGCCAATAAAAGAAGGTAATTTAGGAGATTAAATCTAAGAACATCTGTATCGATTTTCTTTTCTCATCAGTCAAATCGTAATTTATCACTTCTGTGAGGTATTTCATTTTATCAATTTGAGTATCGAAAGCATCTGACTTTTCTGATAAAGCTAAGTCCAAATTAGAAATACCGAATTGTAAAGCTGAAGAAAAGGCTTTTTTGAAAGACGAATCTAGAATTTTATTACTCACCCAACATGCAAATACAAAAGGCAATCCACTGAATTTTTTCCATTCTTCAGATAAATCATAAACATATGGGAAGTTATCTATGTAGTTGTAAGCCCTATCTCCTATTATGACCCCAGCCGTATTACCCTTAATATTAGACTCGAAATCTACATCGGATGTTTTAAACTTAGGTTGGATTTTCCAAAAGTGCTTGGACAATAATTGAACGAGTGCATTTGAAGTCCTAGAATGATAATCCAATAATATGGAGTCAATCTGTTCTAAAGGCACTTCACTAAATAAACAAACAGTCTGTACTGCCCCGTCTGAAGAAATACAATAAGGACTTACTACATCAGCATAATCTAAATTAGGAATAACTGCAATAGGCAATAAAGCTATGTCCACCTCATTGTTTAGTAACTTTTGCCCACATACCGAAGGTATTTCTAGCGATAAATCTACTTTTATACCACTATTTTCTAAACCATAAACAAATGGAATACTATTTAAGTACGAAACCGAACAAACTTTCAAAATATACTTAATATTGTTAAATAAAATTCTCTAATGAGATAAAAGCAAACGACTAACTTTAGGACTAAACCACCAATAAAACCAATCAAAGCACCAGATGCAATTTTAAAAACTTTTATAATATCATCTTTTTCGTCTAAATAAGCTCCAATTAATGCCCCCACAAAAGGACCAAAAATAAAGCCCATAGGGATTGGTGCAAATATTCCAACGATTAGGCCTATCATAGTTCCGTTCACAGCTTTTTTATTCCCTCCGAATTTTTTGACACCATTTATCTGTAGCCAAAAATCAGCAATAGTCACTAAAACTACTATTCCAGCCCACTGCCAAAGAAATTCATCTGAACATTTGTAATCTGTAAAGGCAGTAAGAATTAATAAGGCAATATATGCTAGTGGTGGGCCAGGAACAATAGGAACAAAACAACCTAATAATCCGACTAAAAGTAAAATAGCACAAATAATGATTATGAGAGTTGTCATTGTGCAAAAATACGAATTTACATTCGGAAAAATCACAAATTTAAGCTGCTTATATGACTATATTTTATTAAACTTGCTAAAGTATTCACTAGACTAAAATTTACTATGAAAAAAATAGCATTACTATTGAGTCTATTTTCTGTTTTCACAGTCAATGCTCAATTCAGTTTTACAGATGATTTTGAAAGTTATGCTGTTGGCGACTACATCGCTACAGCAGATACCCTTTGGGTAGTATGGCCCGCTGCAGGTGCTGAAGACGTTCAAGTAACCGATAACAATGCCTTTAGTGGCTCAAACTCTATTTACCTTAATTCTACTGCAGCTACAGGTGGCGGTCCACAAGATGTAGTACTAGAATTTGGAGAACTTTTTGATGAAGGTGACTTTATGTTTTCTGCAAACTTTTACGTCAATAATAATACAGGAGGGTATTTCAATTTTCAAGCTGAAACTACTATTGGAGAGACTTGGTCTATGGACTGCTTTATGAATGATGACGGCAGCATAGAGTTTTCAACAGGTGGTGGTGGCACTGTATTTCTAGAAAGCACCTACCCCTTTGACACTTGGTTTAACCTAACAATGAATATCAACTTGACCTTAAATCATTGGCAAGTTATAATAGATAATCAAACAGTGGGGACTTTTGAAAACACGATTAATCAAGTCGCCTCATTTAACTTATACCCTCTTAGTGGAAATCAATATTATATAGACGATGTCAGTGTATCGCACGAGCCATTCAACCCTGTTGGAATTAATGCTATTCTTTCAGATTTGAATGTTCCTAGCTACGTGCAATTCCCTGCTGATATTGATATTTCTGGAACGGTATTAAACTACGGTGCTGAAACGATAGAATCTATGGACATCGTATGGACTGATGGAACAGATACATATACGGATAATATCACTGGTGTATCAATTGCAACTCTAGAAACATACGACTTCACCCATTCAGATCAATTGTCCTTCACTGCTGCCGACACAGCCAATATTACGGTTAGTATAGAAAACATTAACTCTGGCACAGATGTTGATGATAGTAACAACAGTCTAAGTTCAGAAATCTATTCTGTAGAATTTGTAGCACAACGCTTACCATTATATGAACATTTTACATCTAATACCTGTGGGCCATGTGCATCTTTTAACCCTGGCTTTCAAACCTTGCTAGATGCTAATGACGTTAATCAAATAGGCAATGCCAAAGTTGCATGTATTAAATATCAAGTTAATTGGCCAGGTACAGGAGACCAATCGTTCAATGAAGATGTTGGAACTCGTGTAAGTCATTACGGTGTTTCAGGAGTTCCAAGCGCTCATATTGATGGTACTACAACCTCTAGTTCGCAAGACGAAATTGATGAACATAGAAATATGCCGTCCTTTCTAGATATTACTGCTACTGCAGTAGCAACAGATGGTACTGATTTAGCTGTTGATGTGAGTGTAAGTTCATATTATGATTATCCAAATACAAAAATCCATATTGCAGTTGTTGAAAATGTATATAACAATACAGCTGGTTCAAATGGCGAAACTGAATTTCATCAGGTAATGAGAAAAATGCTCCCATCAGCAAATGGCACTAGTGCAGACCTAAGTAACGGAAATACAACTACAGTTTTCGAAAGTTATACCTTCGCTATGGGTAATGTTACTCAAAATTCTTTTAGAATATGGGAAGACTTAAGTAATTGTGTAGTGATAGTTTTTGTAGAAGATCAAGGTACTAAGGAAGTGCTAGATTCTAGAGTTTTTGAAATTACAGGAAATACTACCGTTACGCCAACTTGGGAATGTCAAGCAACAGGCTGTGTAGATCCTGGAACTGGCGAGGGCGAATATAGCACTTTAGCAGATTGCGAGGCACAATGCGTCTCTGATATAACCTTTTGGAATGCTATTGACATTAAACTCATGCCTAACCCAGCACAAGACAATTTCTCAATAGAATTAAATCCATCATCACAAAATGTGCTCGTAAGTATTTATTCTATTACTGGCAAACGAGTCAGCGAATTTGATTATGGCTCACTACAAGGCAAGCAAACCATACCTATGAATATAAGCACTCTGCAATCTGGAATTTACACTGTTAAAATTCAATTAGACAATGAAGTGTCCGTTCATAAACTGATTAAGAAATAAATCAGTTTATCTGTTAAATAAAAACAGCTCACCATTATGGTGGGCTGTTTTTATTTTAAAAATTCTAAAAAGATGTAAATTTGCAGAAAGAAAACAAGCTATTAAACATGTCATTATACGCTTTAAATGCAATCTCACCAGTAGATGGTCGATACCAATCGAAAACTAAGGAACTAAGCTCCTATTATTCAGAAGCGGCTCTTATCAAATATAGACTTCGAGTAGAAGTTGAATATTTTATTTCACTTTGTGAACTACCGCTCCCGCAATTAGAAAACTTTGATGCTAAGCTATACAAACCTTTAAGGAAAATTTACCTTGAATTTAGTGATGATGATGCTCAAGAAGTTAAAGAAATAGAGTCTATAACTAATCATGATGTAAAGGCTGTAGAATATTTTTTAAAAGAACGCTTTGATCGTTTAAAAATCAGTGAATACAAAGAATTTATTCACTTTGCTCTGACTTCACAAGACATCAACAATACAGCTACACCACTACTCATCAAAGAGTCGGTAGAAGATATTTTTCTACCCAACTATTTACAAATGATGGAAAAGCTAATTGAACTCAAAGACGAATGGGCAAATATTCCACTACTAGCAAGAACGCATGGTCAAGCTGCCTCGCCAACTCTTTTAGGCAAAGAAATTATGGTATTTATCGAGCGTCTTGAACGTCAAATGGGCTTATTGAATATGGTGCCATTTTCGGCTAAATTTGGTGGTGCAACAGGAAATTTCAACGCTCACCACATTGCCTACCCAGAAGTGGATTGGGTTGCTTTTTCCAATGAGTTTGTGGAAGAAACTTTAGGACTAGACCGTTCTCAAGTGACTACTCAAATAGAACATTACGATAACTTAGCAGCACTTTTTGATAACTTCAAAAGAATCAATACCATTCTTATTGATTTAAGTCGAGATATATGGACTTATATATCTATGAATTATTTCAAGCAAAAAATCAAAAAGGGCGAAGTAGGCTCATCAGCTATGCCACACAAGGTTAATCCTATAGATTTTGAAAACGCTGAAGGAAATCTAGGAATTGCAAATGCTATTTATGAGCATCTATCGGCAAAATTACCCATATCAAGATTACAAAGAGATTTAACAGATTCAACAGTGCTTAGAAATGTAGGTGTGCCTATGGCACATTCTATCCTAGGCTTTAAATCCATTTTAAAAGGTTTGAATAAACTCATCTTGAACGAGGAAGCTATCCGTGCCGACCTAGATGATAATTGGGCTGTAGTCGCAGAAGCTATTCAAACTATTTTGAGAAAAGAAGGCTACCCAAAACCTTATGAAGCTCTTAAGGCTTTAACTAGAACTAACGGATTAATAGAACAGCCTACACTGAGTAATTTTATTGACACTTTACAGATTAGTGATGAATTAAAAGCGTATCTGAAAAGCATAACGCCTTTCAACTATACTGGAATAGAAAAACTCTAGTCTTCTATAACCTTATATTTCGATAGATAATCCGACCAATTCCAAATGAAGTTACTCATTAGGTCAGTCAATTCTTGTAGGAAAACAGGATTAGGTTCATTCTGATTTTTCAGAAGATCCCCTTGATATTCGTTTAAATTATATTTGACAAAAATACTTTTTGCCATAGCTTTTTCTATGCTAATATCATCGCTGTGTTGCTCTTTGAAGAAGTTTTCATAATCGATAAACATATCTCTTACAACATCTTCTTCTAAATCAAGGTATTGAATAAGCTCATTGAGACTAGCATGATGAAGATGGTTTACTGTGGAATCCTCAAAGAAATCAGATAAATAATGATTATTGGCAGCAAAAATAATCATCAAAAACCAATTGGCATCTTCCATTTTAAGGTTAGGTGATTCTTCAAATTTTCTGTTATCATTAACAAATTCTATGATTTCTGAAAAACCTAAATCAATAACCTCAAAGAGTGTCCTAGAATAAATCGAGGCTAAATCCTTTACGGTAATTTTTTCTTTCTTACTAAAGCCAAATATTTTTAACATTGTTGCTAAGGTAAACTAAAATTTTTTTTTGCCACTGCCAAAACTTCATCTCCTATAGCCAAGCAGGCAGTCGCTGCTGGCGAAGGGGCATTCAAAACATGGATACTATTGCCTTTACACTCTATTTTAAAGTCGTCAAACACTTCGCCGTCTTGTCCTAATGCCATAGCTCGTACACCACTTCTTCCGACAACAATATCGTCCATTTTTAACGAAGGTATTAATCTATTTAATTCTTTCAAAAATAATCGCTTAGAAAATGCTCTTTTATATTCATTTAAACCAAAACGCCAATGTTTAAAGAATAATTTCCACGTTCCTTTATACATTAAGGCTTCCAAAGTGTCTTTTAAATTAAAGTCAGTTTTACCATAACCTTCGCGTTTGAAAGTAAATACAGCATTAGGACCACACTCAATACTACCATCTACCATTCTAGTAAAATGCACGCCTAAAAAGGGAAATTCTGGATTGGGAACTGGATATATCAAGTTATTAACTTTGGACTTGCCCTTTTCACTTAAATCGTAATAATCGCCCCTAAAACCTACTATGCGTACATCTGAATGGACTTTATCTTTTTGAGCTAACCTATCTGAAAACAAACCGCCACAAAGGATTTTTTTATCCGACTTGTATTGTCCTTTAGTGGTATTGATAAGTCCACCATCATCAAAAGATTTGACTTCACAAGAATAGATGATTTGACTGTTTGGGTTTATGTCTGTTATAAGTTCTGCTAGTTTATTAGTCACACCGACAAAATCAATTATGCCAGATTCGGGTACCCACAAGGCAGCAATACCTTCAACATAAGGCTCAATTTCTTTTAAGCGAACGGCATCTATCTTCTCTATACCTTCTAAGCCATTTGCCTTACCCGTTTCACATATTTTTTCTAGTCGTTCTACTTCATCGGGAGTTACAGCAACGACTACTTTACCACAAACATCGTGTTTGATGTTGTATTTTTTTGCAAATTCAACTAATTGCATTCTACCATTAACGCAGTTTTTAGCTCGGAAAGAACCGGGTCTATAATACAACCCTGAATGAATAACCCCTGAATTTCTACCTGTTTGATGAGCAGCTAAGCTTTGTTCTTTTTCAAAGACCACTATATTGAGTTGTGGATATTCGACTTGAAGTTTGAAGGCACAAGATAAACCTACTATACCCCCTCCTACTATTGCAAAGTCAAAACTATTGCTTGTTTTTACCATGAAAATACTCTTGAAATATTAAACCCAAAGTAGATATCTCCTTCTAGCCATTGGCCAGTAGTTTGTGTTAAAAATGCCTGTTCATTCATGCCACGTGAATTACTTAAATGTAAGGAAAAAACATGTCCTCCTGTTTCTATATCAACTCCAACAGACAACATATTTTGATGAGATTCCGTCATTGTGCTTAGAGAATAGAAATACTCGCCGTTGACCGATACTTTTTTAGTGACTTTATAACGTCCTCCTGCTCCGATAAACAAAGGATCGGCAGATGTACCAGACTCGAAAAAATTGAGGTGTATATGTGTTGGTAAGATTACAAAAGAAAAATTAGAAGAAAACTTTCTAGCAAAAATTAGTTGGTTACTGAAGGATATCTTATTTAGTAAATCGAAGTTAGTTTCATTCCTTTCACTCTCAGATGGATGAATCAAAAATACAGATGAATAAGTTGACAAGACAAAAGGAAAAGAATTACTTTGTCGCATTATATTCAACTTTACAGAAGCGTCAAATTGCTTGCTGTAAGAACTTCTTCCTAATGAAAAGGCAAGACGCTCAGAAACACCATAATCCAAACCAAATCTAACGTTTGAAATATCGATACCCCATAAATTATAAAAACCCGAGTTGAGTGTGCCAAAACGGTGTTGTATTAAAAATTTAAACTCTCCTTTGGAAGTCTGTTTAGAAGATTGAGCATTGACAATTCTGTTGTCCTTAAAAATGGAAGTTGTTAGTTGCACTTCCTTATCATCGCTTTCTAGCATGCTCAGTAAGTCTTGAGCATAAGTTGACTGAAAACAGATAAAAATTATAAATACTAAATATCTATTCATCGGTTCTGTTTTGAAGTTTCATATCAACTACTACTTGGATGACTTCTGCAATTTTATACATCATAATTTTGGGAATATCAATATCGTAGTCCTCAAGAGCAACATCAAAAGTAGAAGAAATATGTAATTCATCATTTATCATTTGAGCAGTAGCTTTCATTTGTGCATCTTTACTTATTCCATGCATCGAAAGACTTCCATTTACCACAAGGTTTTGCATGACACTCAAATCTAAATCTGAAAAATTATCAATGACCCCAGTAAAAGTAGATAAAGGATACTTCTCACTTTCTAAATAACTTTCGTTGAAATGTTCTTGCATAAGCGAATTAGGAAAAGTAAAGTCCTCTATTTTCAGTCGAAATGCAAAACCTCCCGTTTGGCTATCGACAATAGCCGAGACATCTTGATTTATAGCCGATATATTTTCAATGGGTGCTTCAGAAAAGAAACTGACTTTTCCTTTATTAGTATAATATTGCTGTGCTATAAGCTGAGTGCTAAACAGTAAACAAATCAAGATTAGTCGCATACAACAAAGATAGTAATTTAGTGGAGTTTAGAGACGCTTCATCAACTTGTATCCTACAAAGAATAAGATAAAAATTACGATAAGTCCAGCTTGTTGTGTATCAAAATAACGTGTTACCAAACCAAATAAAAACGGCCCTACAAAAGCTGTCATTTTTCCCGAGAAGGCATAAAACCCAAAAAATTCATTTCTTTTTTGTGCTGGAGTAAGACGAGCCATATAGGTTCTACTTGCCGATTGATTAGGTCCTGAAAACAAGCCAATTAAAATAGCCGCCACCCAAAATAAATTTTTAGCATTGAACCAATCGGGAATGGCGTTACCTCCAAAAATAAATTGAAATAAGCCAGGCAACTCTGGTGCTAAAAAAGCTATTAGACAAGCTATCATAAGAAAAACAATACTCCACAAAATCACTTTTTCACTCCCTTTACCATCTTCTAAATAACCAAAAACAAAAGCTCCAATTCCTGCCATGACATTAAGTACAATCCCTAGAATAATGATTTCTTCAAAGCTAAAGCCTATGGTGGTAGCAGCATAGATACCTCCAAAAGCAAAAATGGTTATCAAAGCATCATTATATACCAGACGAGCCAACAAAAAATGAAAAATCTTTCTGTACGAAGAAAGTTCTTTAAAAGTAGTTTTTAGGTTGTCAAAAGAACTTTCTACTACTAGTGACAAAGACTTTTTGCTTGTATTGTGCTTATCCTTAATCCAAATAAAAATAGGTAGACTAAAAATCAAAAACCATATGGCTACAAGTAAATTGGTAGCCCTTATATTTTCTCCATTTTCAGTACTAAAGCCCAAAATAGGCTGTTCTGTTTGCACAAAAAATATCAAGGCTAAAACTAAAGCTAATAAGCCGCCAACATAGCCTAAGCCCCATGCCATTCCAGAAACTTTACCAATACGTTCCTCTGAGCTCAATTCAGACAAGTAAGCATTACAAAATACAGTCCCTATTTCAAAAGCAATGTTCGCTATAATGAAAAGCGTAAGTGCCAAAAGAACTTGTCCTTGTTGCGGAAAAAACAAAAGAGCAGTTGCTGAAACACAGACCAAAGTGCTCACCAACATGATTCGTTTTCTTGAACCCCAATTGTCTGCGATAGCACCTAAGATTGGCGAAGACAAAGCTACTACGATAGCTGTAAAAGAAATGGCCCAAGACCAATATTGCGTTCCTAAAATTTCATTATCGGCTATAGATTTAGTAAAGAAAGTGCCGTAGATAAAAGTCACTACCAAAGTGGTGAAAGCAGAGTTAGCAAAATCGTACATGGCCCAAGACCAAATTTGTCGTTTATCGTCTTTTTGTATCATATTCCGAAAGTACAATTATTTATTATGATAATTTTATTTAATAAAACGCTACTATTTCTTTGAATAACTTACTTTTGCCGACTTAATTTATACAAATGATTTCACTTAAAAATTTCAAATTCATTGACAGAACTAATGGCAGTATAAAAGACGATATTCTATCTGGTCTTACTGTAGCTTTGGCTCTCGTCCCTGAAGCCGTCGCCTTTGCTTTTGTGGCAGGTATTTCTCCAATAGTTGGATTATATGGTGCCTTTATGATGGGCTTAGTTACTTCTATTTTTGGAGGCAGACCAGGAATGATATCAGGTGCAACAGGTGCTTTAGCGGTGGTTATGGTTCACTTAGTGAGTGAGGGCAACACCTTAGGTGGTGACAGTTCTATGGGCTTACAGTATTTATTTGCCACACTCATATTGGCTGGTATTATTCAAACTGCCGCTGGACTATTCAGGTTAGGCAAATTTGTACGTATGATACCCCACTCCGTAATGTTAGGTTTTGTCAATGGATTGGCAATTGTGATTTTCTTATCCCAATTAGGTATGTTCAAAAGCAATGGGCAATGGCTAGAAGGTCAAGATTTGATGTACATGATAGCTTTGGTTGTTCTGACTATGGCTATTATGGTTTTTCTTCCTATGCTAACTAAAAAAGTACCTGCTGCTTTGACTGCCATTATTGTAGTTTCTTTGATTGTTATTTTCGGTGGTATAGAAACTGAAACCGTCAAATCTTTTATTGTTGCTAGTGGTGGAGAAGGTATCAAAGCTGGTTTACCAACATTAAATATTCCTTTAATTGATTTGAATTGGGAAACTCTAAAATTTATTAGCCCTTACGCTTTAATTCTAGCGGCTATTGGTTTAATAGAATCATTGATGACACTAAACCTCATAGACGAATTGACCGAAACAAGAGGTAGCGGCAATAGAGAGTGTGTGGCTCAAGGTGGTGCTAATATCATCAACGGATTTTTTGGTGGTATGGGTGGATGTGCTATGATTGGTCAAAGCATTATCAACATCAAGTCAGGAGGTAGAGGTAGACTTTCAGGTATTGTGGCTGCTTTAGCCTTATTGTGCTTCATTCTTTTTGCATCGACCTATATAGAAATGGTGCCAATTGCTGCACTAGTAGGTGTTATGTTTATGGTCGTTATAGGCACCTTTGCATGGAGTAGTTTAAAGGTTTGGAACAAAGTACCTTTAGCTGATGTTATTGTAATTGTTTTAGTAACAGGACTAACGGTTATGTTTGACTTGGCTATTGCCGTATTGGCGGGTGTTATTGTATCTTCTTTAGTCTTTTCTTGGGAAAATGCTAAACGCATTAGAGCTCGTAAATTTGTTGATGAACACGGTGTAAAACACTATGAAATATACGGTCCTTTATTTTTTGGCTGTGTGGAGTTATTCAATAGTAAATTCGATGTTGCTAACGACCCAAAAGAGATTATTATTGACTTTAAAGAATCTCGTATTATGGACCAATCTGCTATAGAGTGTATCAATAAACTCAGTGAAAAGTACATTAAAAACGCTAAAAGCGTACACCTCAGACACCTTTCTAAAGATTGTATAAAGCTGATTAAAAGAGCAGATAAAATATGCGATGTTAATCTTTTAGAAGACCCCGATTATTTTGTAGCTATAGATAATTACCGTACGCTTTTGAAGACTGAAAAATAAGTCTCATTATGATACAATTTTAAACCAAAAAAGCCCTTCATTTTGAAGGGCTTTTTTTAATTGTATTAGTAAAATTATTTAAGCGTTTTGCTCACGAATTAAATTCAAGGCTGAACCTGCTTTAAACCAGTCAATTTGCTGAGCATTATAAGTGTGGTTTAAAACTACATTATCAATAGAACCATCGGCATGAACAACTTCTAAAGTTAGGGTTTTATTGGGTGCAAATTCGGATAAATCTACAAAGTTAAAAGTGTCATCTTCTCTAATTAAATCATAATCATTTTCATTAGCGAAAGTCAATCCTAACATACCTTGCTTTTTCAAATTGGTTTCGTGAATTCTAGCAAAGGATTTTACAATGACTGCTCTAACACCCAAATGACGAGGCTCCATAGCAGCATGCTCTCGTGAAGAACCTTCGCCATAATTGTGGTCACCTACTACAATAGTGTCCACTCCATTAGCCTTATAAGCTCGTGCTACATTAGGCACTTCGTCCTTACTACCATCTAATTGATTGACTACACTATTAGTAGCACCTCCAAAGGCATTAACCGCTCCAATTAGGCAGTTATTAGAAATGTTATCCAAATGCCCTCTAAACCTCAACCAAGGTCCTGCCATAGAAATATGGTCAGTCGTACATTTGCCTTCTGCCTTAATTAAAAGTTTAGCATTGCTAATGTTGCCACCGTCCCAAGGAGTAAAAGGTGTCAATAATTGTAATCGTTTGGAGTTTTTATTCACTACAACCTCAACTCCACTCCCATCTTGGGCTGGTGCTTGATAGCCATTGTCCTCTACGTCAAAGCCTTGCGTTGGTAATTCAAGACCTGTTGGTTCTGCCAATTGTACAGAGTCGCCATTTTTATTGACTAAACTATCAGTAATAGGATTAAAATCTAATCTTCCCGAAATAGCTACTGCCGCTACCATTTCTGGCGATGCCACAAAAGCATGGGTATTAGGGTTTCCATCGGCACGTTTAGCAAAGTTTCTGTTAAAGGAATGAACGATAGAATTTTTTTCTTGCTTTTCAGCACCTTCTCTATCCCACTGACCAATACAAGGACCACAAGCATTAGTAAAAATTCGAGTAGATTCGAATTTATTAAAGGTGTCTAAAAGCCCATCTCTTTCTGCTGTGTAGCGTACTTGCTCTGAACCCGGATTAATTCCTAAGGTAGCTTTAGGCTCAAGTCCTTTGACTACTGCATCTTCGACAATAGAGGCTGCTCGTGTCAAATCTTCATATGATGAATTGGTACATGAACCTATGAGTGCCCATTCTATATCTAATGGCCAATCGTTAGCTACTGCTTTTTCTTTCATCTCGGCTACTGGCGTAGCTAAATCTGGCGTAAATGGACCGTTCAAATGAGGCGTTAAGTCTGAAAGATTGATTTCAATAACTTGATCAAAATATTGCTTTGGATTAGCATAAACTTCAGCATCACCAGTGAGGTGTTCTTTAACAGCATTGGCAGCATCAGCCACATCGTTTCTATCGGTAGCTCTAAGATACCTTTCCATACTATCGTCGTATCCGAATGTAGAAGTAGTAGCCCCTATCTCTGCTCCCATATTACAAATAGTCCCTTTTCCTGTACACGATAAAGATTGTGCCCCCTCGCCAAAGTATTCTACTATACAACCTGTACCACCTTTAACAGTTAGGATACCTGCCACTTTCAAAATAACGTCTTTAGCAGAAGCCCAACCGTTTAATTTTCCTATCAGTTTAACACCTATCAATTTAGGGAATTTCAACTCCCAAGGCATACCTGCCATCACATCCACTGCATCGGCACCACCAACACCAATAGCAACCATGCCCAAACCACCAGCATTAACGGTGTGTGAATCCGTTCCTATCATCATACCACCAGGGAAAGCATAATTTTCTAATACCACTTGGTGAATAATTCCAGCACCGGGCTTCCAGAATCCAATGCCGTATTTGTTACATACTGAACTCAAGAAGTTAAACACTTCATTGTTAGTATTTAAACTTTCTTGTAAATCTTTGTCTGCACCTATTTTAGCTTGAATAAGGTGGTCGGCATGGGCTGTTGAAGGCACAGCAACTTTGCCCTTACCCGCTTGCATAAATTGTAATAATGCCATCTGAGCAGTAGCATCTTGCATAGCCACTCTATCAGGTCCAAAATCAACATAATCAGCACCTCGTTCAAAGACTGTGTCTGCCTGACCGTTCCATAAGTGTGTGTACAATATCTTTTCAGCTAAGGTCAAAGGTTTACCAACTACTGTTCTTGCTTGTGCTATACGTTCTGGAATTTTCGCATAAACTGCTTTTATCATATCAATGTCAAATGCCATATATCTTTAATTATAGGTTAATACTCCTTATTTTTAGCTTTTGCAAAAGTACTTTTTTTAATTCATCTTAACAAGACAAAATCGTACATTAGCACTCTATGAAGTTAATGGTAGAAAATATAAAAATTGCTCTGCAATCCATTCGAACAAACCTACTTCGAACCGTACTCACTATATTCATTATAGCTATAGGTATTGCTGCTTTGGTAGGCATACAAACGGCTATAGAATCTATTAAATTTTCCATCAGCGACAACTTTACTAGTATGGGTGCTAATACCTTTAACATCAGAAACAAAAGCTCGTCCATCAGAATAGGTAAAAAAGGCACCAAACCAAAACGCTACACTTCCATTAGCTATGCCGAAGCCATAAGGTTTAAAAATGAATTTCCCGTTACTACCTCTATATCCTCGTGGGCGAGTTCTACAGCTACTATCACTTATCAATCCAAAAAAAGCGACCCTAACATCAACATTACAGGTACTGACGAGAATTATATCTTGACAGCAGGGTATAAATTAGCTGAAGGGAGAAACTTCACCTTAGATGAAGTCCAACAAGGTAAGCACATGGTTATTATTGGCGAGGAAGTCAAAAAAAGCGTCTTCGGTACATCCAAGGCAATAGGTAAAATTATTTCTATAGGTGGCAACAAGTTTAAAGTCATTGGTGTCCTTAAAGCAAAAGGAGCTAGTATGAGTTTTGGTGGAGACAAAACTTGTCTCATTCCTCTGACTAATGCTAGGCAATATTTTGGCTATCCCGGTCAATCATTCACCATCAGTGTATTATCCATAAATGCTGAAAAACTCAATGCGACTATAGGTCAAGCCATCGCCAAGATGCGTGTTGTAAGAAAGTTAAAGCCTGTTGAGGAAGATAATTTTGATATTATCCGTAGCGATAATCTAACTCAAATTATGTTCGAAAATATAAAATATGTAACCATAGCCGCTCTAGTGATTGGCATTATTACTTTGTTTGGCTCTGCCATAGGCTTAATGAATATTATGTTGGTATCAGTAACGGAACGCACCAAAGAAATTGGGACACGCAAAGCCTTAGGCGCTACCTCAAAAATTATTCGATGGCAATTCTTGGTAGAAGCTATTGTTATTTGTCAAATCGGTGGGCTGATGGGTATTGTTTTGGGTATCCTTATAGGTAACCTAACCTCTCTAATTGTCGGCAGTAGCTTCATCATACCTTGGGTATGGATTATGTCAGGTGTGGCTTTATGTATTGTGGTAGGCTTGATTTCTGGATTCTTCCCTGCTGCCAAAGCGGCAAAACTAGACCCCATAGAGGCCTTGAGGTATGAATAAAAAAAAAGCTCTCGAAATATTCGAGAGCTTTTCATTAATGTCAATTTGTTTTGTTTATTGAGCAACAACCTCAACAGTAACAGCAGCCTTAACTTCTCTGTGCAAACGCACTTCAGCAGCATAAGTACCGACTGTTTTGATATTGTTTAACTTAACAAATTTACGATCTACAGTATGACCTAACTTTTCTAGCTCATCTGCTAAATGGTTAGATGTTACCGAACCGAATAATTGCTTTCCGCCTTCAATAGTCTTAGCAGTAATGGTTACTGTCAAGCCATTGATACCTTCAGCTAATTTGTTAGCATCTTCAATAATTTTATTCTCTTTTTTAGCTCTTTGACGTAAGTTTTCAGCTAAAACTTTTCGAGCTGAATCAGTCGCTAATATAGCATGACCACCAGGTATTAAGTAGTTACGACCATATCCGTTTTTCACGTTTACAATCTCATCTTTAAAGCCTAATTTCTCTACGTCTTGTAATAATATCAATTCCATAGTTGTAAATTATTTTAGCATATCGCCAACGTATGGCATCAATGCCAAGTGACGGCATCTTTTGATTGCTTGTGAAACTTTTCTTTGGTACTTCAATGACGTTCCTGTAATTCTTCTTGGAAGGATTTTACCTTGCTCATTGACGAATCGCATAAGGAAGTCAGGGTCTTTGTAGTCAATGTATTTAATACCAGCCTTTTTAAATCGGCAGTATTTTTTACTGTTTCTGTTATTTACATCAACGGGGGATAGGTATCTAATATCGTCTGCCATGATTATGCCTCCTGTTTTTTGTTAGTACTCAGTCTTTTTCTTCTGCTTTCAGCATATACTACAGCGTGCTTGTCTAGCTTTACTGTTAGCCAACGCATCAAACGCTCGTCACGTTTGTAAGCCAATTCAAGTTTGTCATTTATCTCCTTGTCATCAGAAGTGAATTCAATAAGATAGTAAAAACCTGTTCTTTTCTTCTGGATACTGTAGGCCATCTTTTTTAGCCCCCAATGCTCCTCGGCAACAATTTTTGCCTTACTTTCTTTCAAAAGTTTCGTAAACTTTTGAACCGTCTCCTTCATCTGATCTTCAGACAAAACGGGATTCAAAATGAAAACGGTCTCGTAATGGTTCATAATGTTAATGTTTTAATTTAATTCCTTTCTTACTTTAAAAAAGGGTTGCAAATATTAGAATAATTTTTCACATAAACAAAGTATTGTTTTCAATAGTAAAACAAGACCTAAAAAGCGTTCAAATCACAATAAGGATTATTCCGTTGTGATTGAATCTCAAATTGTATTTCAGCAACACCGAACAATTTCTTTACAGCCATTTCAAACATTATATTATATTTGTTTTCCCAAATGAATCAGATGGAAAATTTTGTTGTTTCGGCCCGTAAATACCGCCCTGCTACCTTCGATACTGTTGTGGGTCAGCAGTCCATTACCAACACGCTAAAAAATGCTATCAAAAACAACCATTTGGCTCAAGCCTTTTTGTTTTGTGGTCCTCGAGGAGTTGGTAAAACATCTTGCGCACGTATTTTGGCCAAGACCATCAACTGCATGAACCTTAGCCCAGAAATAGAAGCTTGTAATGAATGTGAGTCCTGCCAAGGCTTTAACAACAACTACTCCTTCAATATTCACGAATTGGACGCGGCCTCCAATAATGGCGTGGACAAAATTCGTGAGTTAGTAGATCAGGTACGCTTTGCACCACAAGTAGGGAAATACAATATTTATATCATTGATGAGGTACATATGTTATCTCAAGCCGCATTCAACGCTTTTCTAAAAACCTTAGAAGAACCACCAGCTCATGCCTTGTTCATACTTGCTACTACTGAAAAACATAAAATCATACCAACCATATTATCACGTTGTCAGATATTTGATTTCAAGCGCATACAAATTGCTGATATCACTGAGCACTTGGCTTATGTGGCAAAAAATGAAGGGATTGAAGTCGAGCACGAAGCCCTGCACATCATTGCTCAAAAGGCCGATGGCGCACTAAGAGATGCTTTATCTATTTTCGATCAAATCATTAGTTTTTGTGGCGATAAGCTGACTTATCAAGCCGTTATACAAAACCTCAACATACTTGATTACGACTATTATTTTAGAGTAACTGATGCTGTATATAATTCGGATATTCCATCGGCACTCAACGCATTCAACGAAATCCTAAACAATGGTTTTGACGGCCATCATTTTATCAACGGTCTGGGTATGCACTTCAGAAACTTATTAGTTGCCAAAGATGCAATTACTCTTAGTCTTTTGGAAGTGGGCGACAGTATCAAACAACGCTACTTAGAACAAAGCCAAAGCTGGCAACAACAACACTTACTAAAGGCTCTTGAACTTTGCAATAAAGTAGACTTAAACTACAGAATGAGTAAAAATCAGCGTCTGTTGGTTGAAATTACCTTAATGCAAATTTGTGGCGTTAAAGAAGATAATACTTCAGTAGAAAAAAAAACTTTCGTCGTTAAACAAAAGCAGTCAAACGAAGTAAAAACTGCTGTAACAAAGGAAATTCAAGAGCAAAAAGTAGTTGCTACTCTAACAATTCTACCAAAGGTTGAAGAAAACAAAAACTTAGAAATTGACTTACCCAAAACATCCACAAAAGCCATTAAAATTGTCAACTTTAAAGACAACATTCAGAAAAAGACCATTTCCATCAATTCTCATTCTGAATCAGAAAAACAAGATGAGGTAAAAGAGAATAGTGTAGTCCAAGAAGATAAACGTAATGAACAAGTATTTTCACAAGAAGACCTCAACGAAAAATGGGTGCAATACGCCAATGAAAAAGAGAATGTTGGCAAACATAATTTATTATCTGTCTTAAGAGATAAAAAAGCCATACTGAAAGAAAATTTCAATGTGTGCATAACATTAGACAATAAAGTTCAAGAAGAAGTGTTAATCGATGAAAAGACTAAGCTTTTAGGATATCTCAAAACACAACTTGAAAACGATAGTATCAGTTTAACAGTCGACGTTACTCCTCTTAAAGAAGAAGAAATGAAAGCTTATACTGCTGAAGATAAATTTAAAAAAATGGTCAAAAAAAATCCTGACTTATTGAATCTAAAGGATAAATTTGACCTAGAAATAGACTTCTAATTACTAAACAAAACACTATGAAATCCAAATTAACCATTATTCTTATTCTAGTCACTTTAGCATGGATAGGATATAACGTCAATAAAAACATGAATAAATTAGAGAATAGCTACGAGAAGGTGCAAAACGATCCTATGAATGCCAGAATTTATACTTTGGACAATGGGCTTAAAGTTTACCTTTCAGTATATAAAGATGCTCCAAGAGTACAAACTTATATTGCTGTAAGAGCGGGTAGTAAAAATGACCCTTCTGATGCCACAGGCTTAGCGCATTATCTAGAACACATGTTGTTTAAAGGCACAGACAAATACAGTTCTTTAGACTATGCTAAAGAAGAACCTATGCTTAAAGAAATAGAAGCTTTGTATGAAGAGTATCGTCAAATCGATATGGATGATACTGAAAATAGAGATCGTTTGTGGGCTCAAATTGACTCTGTTTCTGGAGAAGCTGCCAAATTTGCTATCGCTAACGAATACGACAAAATGGTATCTAACATAGGGGCTAAAGGAACCAATGCCTACACCTCTGCCGAGGCAACCGTTTATGTCAATGATATACCTTCCAATCAATTAGAAAAATGGTTAGATATTGAGTCTGAGCGTTTTCGTATGCCTGTCTTCCGTCTATTTCACACTGAACTTGAGGCCGTTTATGAAGAAAAAAACAGAGGTTTGGATAGCGACGGTCGCAAAATGTTTGAGGCTTTATTAGAAGGTCTTTTCCAAAGGCATACCTATGGCACCCAAACTACTATAGGTACTATTGAGCACCTCAAAAACCCTTCACTTTCAGAAATTAGAAAATATTTTAATAAAAACTATGTACCAAACAACATGGCTATATGTATGTCTGGAGATTTTGACCCTGATTCGATTATCAATTGGGTCAACCAAAAGTTTGGTGCTTACGAAAGAAAAGACAATCCAGAGTTCACTCCTGGCGTTGAAGAAACCATAACTGAACCAATCATAAAAGATGTCTTCGGTCCTGAAACAGAAAGAGTGTACTTAGGCTATCGTTTTCCCGGAGTAAAAGATAGAGAAACACAAGTAATGCGAATCATTGATATGGTATTGAGTAACAGTCAAGCAGGTCTTATTGACCTTAACTTGAACCAGCAACAAAAAGTACTTCAAGCTAGCTGTTTCCCATACATCCTATCAGACTACAGTACGCATATCTTATATGGCTCTCCAAAGCAAGGGCAATCATTAGACGAGTTGAAAAATTTGCTTATCGCCGAAGTAGAAAAAGTTAAAAATGGTGATTTCCCAGATTGGCTTTTACCAGCTATCATTAGCGATATCAAACTTTCAAAAATTAAAGTTTACGAGAGTAACTCGAGTAGAGCTAATGAGTTTGTACAATCGTTTATTCAACGTATCGAATGGAAAGACTACGTTAAAGAAATGGAAGTACTAGAAAGCATTACCAAAGAAGAAGTCATGGAAGTAGCTAAAAAATACTACCAAGACAATTATGTTTATGTCCGTAAAAACTTAGGTGAAGATACAGGAGTTATCAAAGTAACAAAACCTGCCATCACTCCTGTTGAAGTCAATAGAGATTCTCAATCGGAGTTCTTGTCTAAAATTTTTAAAGAAGAAGTACCCAATATTGAGCCTGACTTCTTAGATTATAATAGCGACATAAAACAAGCTGACATCGGCGTACCATTATTGTACATGCAAAACAAAGAAAATAGCAGATTTAAACTATTCTATATTAGCGATAGAGGCAAAAATCACAGCAAAAAGCTGAGCATGGCAATTGACTATTTCAACTTCTTAGGCACTGAAGATATGAGTCCAGCTAAGAAAAAAGAAGAGTTTTATAAATTAGGTTGCGAATTATCGGTAAGTAGCCAAAACGAACAAAGCTATATCTCTTTGACAGGACTTGACGATAATTTTGAAGAGTCTGTAAAGCTTTTCGAAAAATTACTTGCCAATGTAGTTGCTAATGAAGAAGCATTAGAAAACCTCAAAATGAATACACTGAAAAAGAGAGCTGATGCTAAACTCAATAAACAAACTATTCTTTACAGCGGTATGAGCAATTATGCCAAGTATGGCCCAGTCAATCCGTTTACTAATACGCTTACTGACGAGGAAATAATGGCAATAACTTCAGACGAGTTAATTGATATTATCCGAAATATGACTTCCTATGAGCATCGTGTTTTATATTATGGACCAAAGTCATTCGAAGAAACAGAAAAAAGTGTCGCTGAATTACACCCTATTCCTTCTAAATTGAATCCAATCCAAGAAGTAGAGGATTTTAAAGAATTGGACATCAACAAAACATCGGTTTATGTTATCGACTACGATATGAAACAAGCCGAAATATTAATGGTAGCTAAAGGTCAAGCATTCAATGCTGAAAAAATGCCTCTTATCAAACTTCATAACGAATACTTTGGTGGAAGTATGGGAAGTATTGTTTTCCAAACTTTACGTGAGTCTAAGGCTCTAGCTTATTCGGTATATAGTGCCTACAGTACACCAAGAGAAAACGACAAATCGCATTATGTAACAGCATATATAGGAACTCAAGCCGATAAATTGGCAGAAGCTATGGTGGGTATGAACGAACTGCTAACAACTATACCTGAAGTTGAAGCTAATTTAGAAAATGCTAAAGAGGCGGTCATTCAAAAGATTCGTACTGAACGTATCACCAAAGACCGAGTACTTTTCAACTACGAATCAGCTAAAAGACTGGGCTACGATTACGACTCTAGAAAAGATATTTTTGAAAATATCAATAAGTTCGAAATGTCAGACTTAACCAATTTCCATAACGAGCATATGAGCGGTAACGATTACACCATATTAGTACTCGGAAATAAAGATGAGTTAAATATCAAAGCATTGAAAGAATATGGCGATGTAAAATTCTTGTCTTTAGAAGACGTATTCGGATACTAAATAGTACATTTGCAAACTTAAAAATCGAATAAAATTATCATGAGTAAAATAAAAGTTGACAACCCAGTAGTAGAATTGGATGGCGATGAAATGACGCGCATCATTTGGAAATTTATCAAAGACAAATTAATCCTTCCTTATCTTGATTTGGATATCAAATATTATGATTTAGGAATGGAAAGTCGAGACAATACAGATGACCAAATAACTATAGATGCTGCTAATGCTATTAAGAAGTATAAAGTAGGTATCAAATGCGCCACCATTACTCCAGATGAAGCTAGAGTGGAAGAATTCGGACTTAAAAAAATGTGGCGTTCTCCTAACGGAACTATTAGAAATATTGTAGGTGGTACCGT
>CAJWHN010000028.1 GCA_913041085.1 uncultured Flavobacteriales bacterium
TGGAAAGAAAAGCATGGAGGAATTATCCTCGAACAACTTAAAAAGTTAGGGGCTTCTTGCGATTGGGACAGAACGAAGTTCACTATGGACGATGATATGAGTGAGTCTGTCATCAAGGTATTTGTCGATTTACACCAAAAAGGATTGATATATAGAGGCGTAAGAATGGTCAATTGGGACCCTAGCGCACAAACAGCTCTTTCAGATGAGGAGGTAATTCACAAGGAAGTGCAATCTAATTTATACCACATACGCTATAAAATTGAGGGGACAGAAGAATATTTAACGGTTGCCACAACTCGTCCAGAAACAATATTAGGTGATAGCGCCATTTGTGTCAATCCTAATGATGAACGTTATACCCACCTCAAGGGTAAAAAAGCCATTGTGCCACTCATTAACCGTTCTGTGCCTATTATTTTTGATGACTATGTTGATATGGAATTTGGTACAGGTGCACTGAAAGTTACCCCTGCTCATGATATCAATGATTATCAGCTTGGCGATAAGCATAATTTAGAAGTCATAGATATACTCAACGATGATGGTACACTCAATGAATCTGCTCAATTATTTATAGGAAAGGACCGATTTGTTGTAAGAAAAGAAATAGCTCAAGAGTTAGAGAAAACTAAGCATTTGGTTGAGGTAGAAAGTTTAGTTAATAAAGTTGGTTTTTCTGAAAGAACAGATGTTGTCATAGAACCTAAGTTATCTATGCAGTGGTTTTTCAAAATGGAAAACTTTTCTAAACCAGCTTTGGAAAATGTCATGAATGACACTATAAAATTCCATCCTGAAAAATTTAAAAATACCTACCGACACTGGATGGAAAACATCAAAGATTGGTGTGTTTCTAGACAATTGTGGTGGGGGCAACAAATTCCAGCTTATTATTATGATGGTAATAATTATGTAGTTGCCGAATCAGTCGAAGAAGCGCTAGTAGAGGCTCAAAAGATTAAGCCTGATATTACCATTTCTGACTTAAGACAAGATGAAGATGTATTAGATACTTGGTTTTCGTCATGGTTATGGCCTATCTCTGTTTTTGATGGAATAAGAAATCCTGATAATGAAGAAATAAACTATTATTATCCTACCAACGATTTGGTAACAGCTCCTGAGATTTTATTCTTTTGGGTAGCTCGAATGATAATGTCTGGTTACGAGTATAAAGGAGATTTGCCTTTTAAAAATGTTTATCTAACCGGAATTGTACGTGATAAGCAAGGCAGAAAAATGTCTAAATCACTTGGAAATTCACCTGACCCTATTGAACTTATTGAGAAATATGGAGCTGACGGTGTAAGAGTAGGTATGCTTTTATCTTCGCCAGCAGGAAATGATTTGCCATTTGATGAATCTCTATGTGAACAGGGTAGAAATTTCTCCAATAAAATATGGAATGCTACTCGCCTCATAAAAGGATGGGAAGTTGCTGACATCGAACAGCCAGAGTCGTCTAAAATAGCAGTCGAATGGTTCGAAAATAAATTTCAGCATACATTAGAATTAATTAATGATGCCTATTTCAAATATAGAATTTCAGAAGCTCTAATGCTGACATACCGATTAGTATGGGACGACTTCTGTTCATGGTATTTAGAGTCTATTAAGCCAGATTATCAAAAGCCTATCGACAGTAAAACCTTAGATAGTACCATTAGCTTAATGGAAAATTTATTGAAGCTATTGCATCCTTTTATGCCTTTCCTAACCGAAGAAATATGGCATCTTTTAGCCAATAGGTCTGAAGATATTATTGTTTCTGAATGGCCGAAAACTACTTCTATTAAAAAGGATGTTCTTTCTAACTTTGACTATGCTACTGAAATAGTTTCTGCTATTCGTACCATTAGAAAAGACAAACAAATACCCAATAAAGATAGTTTAAAATTATTCATTAAGACTAATGAAGCTACTTCCAAGTCAACAGATGCTTTAGTTTCACGACTTGCCAATTTATCTGAACTGTCATACACCTCAGATACTATTGATGGGGCATTTTCTTTTAGGGTGAAGTCTAACGAATTTTTTGTGCCATTATCCGATAATATAGATGTTGGTGCAGAGCTAGAAAAATTACGCTCAGAATTGGATTATACTCAAGGCTTTCTAAAGTCAGTTATGGGCAAGCTTTCTAATGAACGTTTTGTGAACAATGCACCAGAACAAATTGTAGCAATGGAAAGAAAAAAGCAATCTGACGCCGAAGCAAAGATTGTTGTTTTACAAGAGCAGATAAAAGCTATTTCCTAGTGTATAACTAGTTTTTGAGTCTGTTCTATTTGTTCTCCTTTAAGAGAAATGAAGTAAATCCCTTTCTCCCAATCAGATGTTTGCAATTGAACCGAATTAATAGTTGTTTTTTGACTAAGAACAATCTTCCCACTAGCATCTGATACTATTATTCTATTGACAACAATGTCGTTTGACCATTCAACAATGACTTTGTCTGTTGCTGGGTTAGGAAAAACACTAAGCTTTGTATTTTCATTAATCTCTTGAATTCCAACTAAATCAGGTAAGACATCATAAATAGATGTGATAATAGTTGAATAAACCCCAGTACCATGAGTTCCAACAATAAGTTTGCCGTCACTTTCTCTGTAGCGTATATTTTCTACGACTACATTTCCTATTATTTCAGTTCCTATTTGCGTCCATTCGGTATCATTGCCTTCAAGTTTATCCGTAGCGTATAGCCCAGTACTTCCTCCCACAATGTACAAGGTGTCACTTCCTAATACAGCAATTTCAGCAGTACGCATGGATGGACCATTACCACCTCCCGCAATATTATCCTCTAAGTTTCCAGCAACTCTTTTCCAGCTTTGTCCACCATTGTCTGTAAAAACAATACTATAAGTAGAATAATTGGATGCTAACACCAATACACGGTCAGAATTAGTTGGGTCAACTTCTACTGCAGAGATGTATTTATTATTTCCAATACCAAGGCTAGATAATTGTACTAACTCAGGGTCTCCAATATTAGCATTATCTATTCTGTAAACTAAACTTCTTTGTGTTCCCAAGTAAACCGTATTAGCCGTCGAAGTGGATACATCCATACAGCTGATAGCTCCTAAAGAAGTGTCCGAAAAGGCCTCCCAACCAATATTTGTTCTCAGTTGTGAATTATTATATGGGTAATTGCTAGCATCATTATTCCTCCAAAGCGTAGTATTGTTGTTGAAATAAATGATGTCATCATCATTGGGGTCCATTACCAAATAATTGATGAAATCATAATCTGAAGTATCGGCATCAAGCGGATCCATTCTGTTATAAGCCATTACTTGACCTTGAGCATTTAATTTCATTTTGAATAATACGCCTCTTTGAATTTGAAGGTAGAAATCTTCTTCATTATCAGCAACAACACTATAACACCCATCGCCATTAAAAGGCATCACCCAACTGTCTGTTTCATCATCACTAATAGTGACAAAATTTCCATTATCCTGAAATCCTCCAACTATTAAGTCGCTTGTTCCTTTCCCAAAGTTTACCGCATACAATTGTGTAGTTTGGTAGCCGTTGTTAAGGCTCTGCCATAAGTGAGGACTAGCCATGCAGTTTGTAGATTTATACACACCACCATCATTGGCACTTAAGATAATATTGTTGTCAGATGGTAAAAATAAAAGATCGTGTTGGTCGGGGTGATGTTTACTGTAAATGTCCCAGTTTCCGTAGCCATGATCAGAGCCTTCAAAGTAGCCACCTATCTGAACAGTGTTACTGTCAGAAGTAAATCCGTCTGTTGAACGCCATAAGTTCGTACCTCCAATAAATACCACATTGGGCTCATCAGGTTTTACTTTCACTAATAAATCGTAGCCACCTTGAGCATTAAAATTATCAAATGTAGTAGGACGATTAGCCGGTATATTAGCTGAAAGATTTACCCAGTTTCCACAACTGTCATTACCGTCACCACACAAGTAGGTATATTTCCATAAGGATGTCCAGGTTTCCCCTCCAAAAAAGGTGTTGGTGAATTGTCCAGAATTTTCAGTTTCAGCAGTTAAGAAATACACCTCGTTCTCATTAGAAGGATTTATTCCTATGGCTGTTCTTCCATATACATTTCCAAATCCATTAGGAATAATATTCGTCCATTCCATACCATCTGCAGAACGCCATATTCCTTTACCTGTTCCATCAGAACTAAGTGTAGCATATACAACTCCGTCAGAAGTAATATCCACATTATTGTAATATGCGTTTCCACCGCCTACCTCTTCTAGCCAACTCTCTCCACCATCTATGGAACGCAAAATACTCCCGTAGGTTGCCATATACATTTCATCTTCATCAAGATTTGAAGGGTCCAAAACAATATTCCAAGCAAAATCAAATACATTAAAACTGCCTGCAGGGTTGTTGTCAGCTGTAGAGCTTATAGAATCCCATGTCAAGCCGTTGTCAATAGATTTGTATATGCCATTACCATCAAAATAGGCCCCGTCGCCAGAAGCGGAGTTTCCTGCTAATTCTCCAGTACCATAGTACCAAATGTTTTCTTTGCCTGGTCTAGTATCTTGTGCAATACAAGTCACATTATGCAGTTGGAAATGACGAGTCATTTTGTTCCAACTTTGTCCTAAGTTCGTAGAGCGCCAAATCCCTCCAGATGCACCACCAGCAATTAGGGTGTTTTCATCGGTGACATCATAGGCTAAAGCTCTAGTTCTTCCACCTACATTAAAAGGACCTTCTGCAGTCCAAGTTAGATTTGAATTGTTGAGGTCATTGGGCAGACTTTGAGCAAAACGCAATTCTTTGGTTCTGATATTTTTAGGTACAACACCCTGACTGTTTGTTAATCGTTTAGCATCCCATGATTTTCTGGCTTTAGGAGATTCTGATGGGGCTTTGTACACACTGTTAAAATCTATAGGGGTGCTATTTTCTGGAAAAAATAAAAAACCAGCCAAAATTAGTGCAGTAATACCAATAATAAATTTAAAAGACTTCATAATCGAAATGAAAGGTTAGAAATTAGTTTGTATAAAATTATCTGCTTTTAAAATACTATCGCTAACAGAAATACCATCAAAATAATTCCCTAAGATATGAAAATTAGGATTATTATTTTCAAAATTCTGAATAGCATCAAGAAGAGACTGATGATTTAAATTGTACTGAGGAATACCCTTAGGATATTTATAGTGATTAGAGAAAATAGGTTCATTGTTTACTTCCATTAACTCCATAAATTCTTCAAGTACTAACGATTTTAATTTTGAAGGTTCTAATTGACATAACTCCTTTTGTCTACTACCGCCAACTATAACAGTAAATAGCTCTTTTTCTTGAGGAGAAACATTAGAGAAAATACGACTGTTGAATAGAATTCCTAAAAAATGTTTCTTGTCACTTGCCTTGCTCAAAACACCAAAACCTTGAGACTGGTTATTTATATCACTTTTGTTGAAACCGAAATGAAAAACATCAACTGGTACATATTCAACATCTTCAAGACAATTTTTTAGAATTTCATCATTTACGTAATTGGCTAGTGCGTAGGCGGGAAGTGTTGATATAATATTTTGACAACTTATGGTGTCATTGGCTGTTTCGATAATATAGCCATTATCGTTTTTTTCAATTTTTTTAATCTGACAATCCAAGTGAATGTGAGCGTTCAATTGTTTAGCTATGGCATTTGTTAATTGAGATAATCCATTAGGAAAGTTAAACATTTTGGCTTTTGACTTTTTCTTTTTTTTAGCCATTCCTTTGATTATACTACCATATTCTTGTTCTGCTTCCCATAGTAATTTAAGGGTATGTTTGGCACTCATATTATGGGTATTTCCAGAATAAATACCTGTTACGAAAGGTTCTACGAATTGGTGTAAGACACCTTCTCCAAATCGTGTTTTTACAAAATCGGCAACAGAAGTGTTTTTTTTATGCTTTTGAATGAATGGCTCTTTAAAGAGTCTTAACTTTTCTTTCAAAGACAAGAGCGGACTTTTAAAAAATTCTAAAGGATTCCTAGGTAAAAGGTGCAATTTATCATTCAATAACACATATCTATTGCTCTCTGCTGACTCTTTTGGAACGCTGACATTCTCCCATAAGTCATAAGCTTTAATTAGCTGAATAATGGAATCGTTGTTTAGTAAAACTGTATTAGGGCCATTTTCTACAATAAAATCCTCTTTTATTTCTGAGGATATATTTCCACCTACTCTATTGGTTTTTTCAAGAACTAAAAAACCTTCATTTTTTAGTGATAAATAATGAGCTGTGCTGAGACCAGTGATGCCAGCGCCTAGAATAACGTTATTTTTTTTTATAGAAGCGATGTACAAATTTAGCCAAAATAAGCGATGAAAATATATATTTGCATACCCAAGTTATTTAAAAATGCAAGAACCGAACCCATACCAACCCATTAATAAAATCCGAATAGTTACGGCTGCTAGTCTTTTTGATGGACATGATGCGGCTATAAATATTATGCGTCGCATTATCCAAGCTACCGGATGTGAAGTTATACATTTAGGGCATGACCGCTCTGTAGAAGAAGTGGTCAATTGTGCTATTGAAGAAGATGCCAATGCCATTGCTATGACCTCATACCAAGGGGGGCATAACGAGTACTTAAAGTATATGTACGATTTGTTACAGGAAAAAGGATCAAGTCACATCCGTATTTTTGCCGGTGGTGGAGGGACTATTTTGCCCGAAGAAATTAAAGAATTACAAGATTATGGTATTTGCCGTATTTACCATCCAGATGATGGTAGAGCTATGGGTTTGCAAGGTATGATAAACGATTTAGTTCAAAAGTCTGATTTTCCAACTGGCAAAGATGTTCAAGACTGTTTCAAAGATTTATCCAATGTTCAAAATATAGCGCGATTAATTTCTGCTGCTGAGAATTTTCCAAAAGAGTCTGAAAAAGAATTAAACGCTATCAAAAAGTTAGCCGACCAATCAAAAACACCGGTATTAGGAATTACTGGAACGGGTGGTGCTGGTAAGTCCTCTCTAGTAGATGAGTTAGTTCGTCGTTTTTTAATTGACTTTAGTGATAAACGACTAGCTATCATTTCTGTTGATCCTTCAAAACGTAAAACAGGTGGTGCACTTTTGGGCGATAGAATTCGTATGAATGCTATTAAAAACAATAGAGTTTATATGCGTTCATTGGCAACTAGACAAGCTAATTTAGCCTTGTCTGCACATGTCAATAAGGCTTTGGATATTCTCAAAGCTGCAAAGTATGACTTGATTATTTTAGAAACTTCAGGAATAGGGCAGTCTGATACTGAAATATTAGAACATTCTGACGCTTCATTATACGTTATGACACCAGAGTTCGGAGCAGCCACTCAGTTGGAAAAGATTGATATGTTAGATTTTGCTGACATTATAGCGATTAACAAATTTGATAAAAGAGGTTCATTAGATGCATTGAGAGATGTAAAAAAACAATATCAGCGTAATCATAAGTTATTTGAAACTGACGTTAATCAAATGCCAGTTTTTGGAACTATAGCATCTCAATTTAATGACCCTGGTGCTAATTCTCTTTACAAAGCTCTCATTAATAAAGTAGTAGAAAAGACGGGTGCTTCTTTAGATTCGTCTTTTGAAATAAGTAAAGAAATGTCTGAAAAGATATTTGTAATACCAGCTAAGAGAAATAGGTATTTAGCTGAAATTGCTGATACTAATAGAGCTTATGATGCTTGGGCTGAACAGCAGAAAATAGTTGCTCAAGAGTTATATGCGCTTAATGCTTCAATACAATCTTTAGAACAATCAAAATCCAAGGATAAGGAGCAATTAATAAAACAATTAAAAGCTATTTATAATGAACGAATTATAGATTTAGACCCTAAGAATATGTTACTCATAGAGGGTTGGAATGATATAAAACAAGCTTACAAAAAGGATAAATTTATTTACAAAGTCCGTAAAAAAGAAATAACTATTCAAACTCATACAGAATCTTTGTCTGGTTCACAGATTCCTAAAATATCTGTTCCAAAATATTCGTCTTGGGGTGATTTATTGCATTGGCAATTGCAAGAGAATGTGCCTGGCAAATTCCCTTACACTTCAGGTATATTTCCTTTTAAAAGGCAAGGAGAAGACCCTACTAGAATGTTTGCTGGTGAGGGTGGCCCAGAACGTACTAACAAGCGTTTTCATTATGTCAGTTTAGGTATGCCTGCCAAGCGATTATCCACAGCTTTTGATTCGGTTACGCTTTATGGAAATGACCCTGATTACAGACCTGATATTTATGGAAAGATAGGTAATGCAGGAGTTTCAATCTGTTGTCTAGACGATGCTAAAAAACTTTATTCAGGTTTTAATCTATGCTCCTCTTCTACATCTGTATCGATGACTATCAATGGCCCTGCGCCTATGCTACTAGCTTTCTTTATGAATGCTGCTGTGGATCAACAATGTGAATTGTACATTAAAGAAAACCAGCTAGAAAAAGAGGTATTGAAAAAAATAGATGTTATCTATAAAGGGAAGGAACGTCCATCTTATCAAGGAGAATTACCAGAGGGTAATGATGGACTTGGTTTGATGTTGTTAGGAGTTACTGGCGATCAAGTTTTACCGATAGATGTATATAACAAAATTAAGTACGATACATTAAAAGTAGTAAGAGGTACTGTTCAAGCCGATATCCTAAAAGAAGATCAAGCGCAAAACACGTGTATATTCTCTACTGAATTTGCGCTTAGAATGATGGGCGATGTTCAACAGTATTTCATTGATAAAGAAATTAGAAACTTCTATTCAGTATCAATTTCTGGTTATCATATTGCAGAGGCTGGTGCAAATCCAATTTCGCAATTAGCCTTTACACTAGCAAATGGCTTTACCTATGTGGAATACTATTTGAGTCGCGGTATGGATATTAATAAGTTTGGTCCAAACTTATCATTCTTTTTCTCAAACGGTATTGACCCTGAATATGCTGTTATTGGGCGTGTAGCCAGACGTATTTGGGCTAAGGCTATGAAGCAACGTTATGTAGCTAATGAACGTGCTCAAATGTTAAAGTATCATATTCAAACTTCTGGTCGTTCTTTACACGCACAGGAGATTGATTTTAATGATATTAGAACAACCCTTCAAGCTCTGTATGCTATTTATGATAATTGTAATTCTCTGCATACTAACGCTTATGATGAGGCTATCACTACACCCACAGAAGACTCTGTAAGACGAGCTATGGCAATTCAGCTAATAATTAACAAAGAGTTAGGTTTAGCTAAAAACGAAAATCCTTTGCAAGGCTCTTTCATTATTGAGGAGCTAACTGATTTAGTTGAAGAAGCCGTATTGCTTGAATTTGAAAGGATTACAGAGAGGGGAGGGGTACTTGGTGCGATGGAAACTATGTATCAACGCTCAAAGATTCAAGAAGAGTCTATGCATTATGAAATGCTCAAACATACAGGTGAATTCCCAATCATTGGAGTGAATACCTTTTTGAATTCTAAAGGCTCTCCAACTATTATTCCTTCAGAAGTAATTAGAGCGACTAAAGAAGAAAAGGAATTTCAGATAAAAATGCTTCAACAATTAATAGCAAACAACTCATCAGATTCTATAAATCAGATAGAAAGTTTACAACATTCAGCCATGCAAAATCAAAACATTTTTGAAGTAATGATGGAGGCGGCAAAAATTTGTTCACTAGGACAAATAACGAATGCTCTATTTGAAGTAGGTGGACAGTATAGAAGAAATATGTAGTTATTTATATTCCTTCATTGTACTCTTAGTAGAGTTTAAATCATTCTATTTCGTAGATGACTCGTGTTTGCCATTCATCAGGATTAGGTGTTTGGCTTGGGTCAGTAATATAGATTTCATATGGTCTACCAATAGTTGAATAATTATTTTCTTGACAGAAGTCTTTAATTTTTTGATGCGTATCAAAAATTGTTCGATAGTCTCCAAAATGAGCAGCTTGTGCTGTTAGTTGAGGCAATGTTTGATAAAAGCTTATTCCATTTGTTAATGAATCTTCGACCATGACTTCTAAAAAAGCACCTGCTCTTAAAATAACCCAGTCATTGTCTCCTGGTTTTTGAGGAAATGACAGGTATTGTACAAAGGGTTGTTCAAGAGCTTTCATATCATTAGTTGTGATATAATCAAAGGTTTTACTATATATTTCACTTAATGATTGACTAATATTTGAACTTGAGCAAGTATCTATTATTGCTATCATATTTTGCGTATCCCATTCTTGTATCTTAACTTCACTACTTTTTGATGTAATAGATTCACAATAATTTTTAAGGTTTTTAAGACCTTTTTCATGGTCACCTTTCATCATTTTGCTAATGACGGGTCCAAAGATACGTGCCAAAAAAGGTAATTCACCACTATTTTCCCAACTTACCTTAACCTTATTTTCAATGGATTCCAAATTAAATGTTGCCATAAAAGGACTATTATTTTCTATTGTAATTTTGAAATCAATTTGTTTAATGTAGTCGTTGTCTGTAATCTCCATTTTGCCATTACCAGAATTTTCACTATTCCAAATTCTGTAAGCACCAACACTATAAGTAATATCAGAGATACTCATTTTTATTGTTGTATCGGTTTCTATCCAAGGGTCCCAATTTTCCCAATTTTCAAAGTTGTTAATTTGGTCGTATACGATGTAAGGGCTACTATCGATCTCAATACTTGTAAACACTTTAAATTTCTCACTAAAGAATAGATTTGAAATAAGGTATATGAACATTATTCCTAATAAGGTGTACAGAATTATTTTGAGAAACTTCATATGCAGCAAATTTTTTATAGCTAATTTAAATATAAAATTTATTTCATGTAGCCTCTAAAAACGTAGATTACAAAAGCGATAACTATTACCGATAGAATAAACAATGAGCTTCCTCTATAATGTATTTTATTAAGCTTTAATTCTTTACGGTATGACCAAATAAGATAACATACGAATAAAAAAGCAAAAATGGCGGCAAAAATCCAATGGCCTTGAGTAATATTTTCCATTATTTTTCTAATTCAATTTCGAATTCGAGCCTGATAATGTCTGAAATAGCTTCATCTCCTAAGTTGTCAAAGAAAGAATTAGAGCCGTACTTTAATCCATATTTAGTTCGGTCAAAACTACATTCACCAACCGCTAATACCTTGCCATTGTCTTTATATTTCAGTTCAAGAGGAATATTAACAGGGGCTAGCTTACCTTTGATATTGAGTTGACCTAAAAGATTAAACTTATTATTTCCTAATGGTGTTGACCTTAGGAGTTCGAAAATAGCTTCAGGGTATTTTTCAACATCGAAGAATCGACTGCTTTTCAAGTCATCAACGAGCATTGCTTTGTATTGCTTGGATTCGATATCTTGGTTAGTAATAGACCTCATGTTAATAACGAATTTTGCACCTACTAATCTTCCATCACAATTTATCCTAAGTTCACCACTTTTAAGTTGAATTTTTCCAAAGTGTTTAGCACTTAGCTTTTCTGCATGCCAAACCAAATTACTAGTCTTTATATTGGCTTTGTAGGTATCAACATGAATGAAAGTAAATGCACTAAAAATTAATATGGTACTTATAGCTAAAGCTATTTTTTTCATTATTGTTATGTTTTTTATAAATTTTCTTACAAAATTAACTTATTTTGAATAACGATTTACGTAATTAAAAAATAATATGATTGACAAGATTAACAAGGTTAAAAAATTTCATGAAGTTTTCTTAATCGGTAACGAAGATAATCCTAAAGCTATTGTTGATGAGTCTACTTTTTTATTGAGACACCGTTTAATGCAGGAGGAAAATGAAGAGTATTTGGAGGCTTGTCAAAATGGTGATATGGTAGAAATTGCAGACGCCTTAGGTGATATGCTTTACATATGGTGTGGCACAGTTTTAAAGCATGGCATGCAAGATGTTATTGGTGAAATTTTTGATGAAATTCAAAGAAGTAATATGTCAAAACTTGATGAAAATAATCAGCCAATATTTAGGCAAGACGGCAAAGTTTTGAAGGGCGTAAATTACTTCAAGCCCGATATCAAAGGTATTTTGGAAAAGCATGTTAAAAGTTTATAGGCTAAATTTTGATGACGATAAGTTTGCTGATGTTCGGCAAGTTAGAAATGATGTATTTGTTGTTGAGCAAGGTGTTAGCGAGTCTGATGAACACGATGATTTTGAATCATCAGCAAGACATTACTTAATAACAAAGAATAATGTCAGTTGTGGGGTTGCTCGCTGGAGAAACACCGATAAAGGCATAAAGCTTGAACGTTTCGCAGTGCTTACTAAATATAGGAGCAGTGGTGTGGGAAAACGTCTTGTTGAAGAAGTATTGAAAGATGTCTTACCTATGAAGCAAAAGATATATCTACACGCTCAGATACAGACGGTAGATTTTTATCAAAAGTTAGGCTTTGAAAAAGATGGAGAAATATTCGAAGAAGCAGGTATTAAGCATTACAAAATGACATTTACAACTTAAATATCCAGCCATTAACATCTTCAATCTTACCGTATTGAATGCCTAGCAATTCACTTTTTAGTACGGTGGCGTAAGAGTTTTCGTTTATTTCTTCAATATTTATTACCGTATCGTTAAAGGTAATGGAGTCTATTGGGTTTATGGTTACAGCCGTACCAACGCCAAAGGCTTCTTTTAAGCGTCCATTGTTATAGTGTTCTATAATTTCAGAAACTGAAATTCTTCGTTCTTCAACCTCAATGTCTTTTTGTTTGGCAATAGTAATGATACTATCTCGAGTAATTCCACCTAATATACTTTCACTTAATTTGGGAGTGATGATTTTATCATCTATTCTGAACATAATATTCATAGTCCCACATTCTTCAATGTATTCATGACTTAAGGCATCTGTCCATATGATTTGTGTAAAACCCTCATTTTGTACTTTTTTGGTAGGGGCAAAGGCAGCGGCATAGTTACCTGCTGCTTTGGCAAAGCCTGTTCCACCGACAACAGAACGGGCGTATTTTTGTTCAATTTTCAGATTTGTTTTTCCAGCATAATAAGTAGATGTTGGAGAAGTGATAATCATGAACTTAAACTCGTTTGCCGGAGTAGCACGAATGAACTCACTATCGGCAATCATAAATGGGCGAATATATAAAGACATACTATCTGACTGAGGTATCCAATCTCTATCAATTTCTAATAATGTAGTTAGACCTTGCATAAAGATGGCTTCGTCAATTCTAGGCATACACAACCTATCAGCAGAACGATTTAGTCTTTTTATGTTTTCTTGAGGTCTAAATAAAAGGGTCTCACCTTGTTCATTTTTATAAGCCTTCATTCCCTCAAAAATAGCTTGACCATAATGAAAAACATGTGTTCCTGGGTTTAAACTTAGTGGTCCATAAGGAAGTATTTCAGGCTTTTGCCATTCATTATTTTTAAAAGATATGCTAAACATATGGTCACTAAAACACTTGCCAAACGACAAATTATCAAAGTCTGTTTGCTCTATTTTAGACTGTATTGTTTTAGTAATGTCCATAAGTGTTTAATATCTATTTTATGTATCTGAAATCGTGGCCATCTTTTATTTTCAATAGCGCATTGTAAATCAATTTAATAACATTATCAACATCATCTTTATGTACGCTTTCAACAGTAGTATGCATATATCTCAATGGTAATGAAATGAGAGCTGAGGCAACACCACCCGTTGAGTATGCAAAAGCATCTGTATCTGTACCAGTTGCACGTGATGCTGCTGCTCTTTGGAATGGTATTTTATTTTTATCTGCTGTGTCAATAATTAAATTCAAAAGGTTATTTTGTACAGCAGGACCATAAGTTAAAACAGGTCCTTTACCACAAAACAAATCACCTTGTTTAATTTTGTTTATCATTGGTGTTTGGGTATCATGACATACATCAGTAACAATAGCCACATCTGGTTTAATTCTTTCCGTAATCATTTGTGCCCCTCTCAAACCAACTTCTTCTTGTACAGAGTTTGTTATATATAGTCCAAACGGTAATTTCTTTTTATTCTCTTTGAGAAGTCTTGCTACTTCTGCAATCATAAAACCACCGACTCTGTTATCTAAGGCTCTACCTACATAGAATGTATCGTTTAGTATCATGAATTCGTCTTTGTAAGTAACAACACAACCCACATGAACTCCAAGTTTCTCAACTTCTTCTTTGGTAGTACAACCACAGTCTAAGAAAATATTATCCAATTTTGGAGATTTTTCTTCGCCTCCATGTCTGGTGTGTATTGCAGGCCAACCAAATACTGCATCAACAATACCTTTATCAGTATGAATATTAACTCTTTTAGAAGGTGCTATTTGATGGTCACTGCCACCATTTCTTCTTAAATAAATGAAGCCATCTTTGGTAATGTAGTGTACAAACCAAGATATTTCGTCAGCATGAGCCTCTATTACTACTTTATACTTGGCTTTTGGGTTAATAACACCAACAACAGTGCCATATGTATCTACAAAATAATCATCTACATAAGGTTTAATATAATCTAGCCATAGCTTTTGACCTTCACTTTCAAAGCCTGTTGGCGATGCATTGTTGAGGTATTGTTCTAAAAAAGCAATGGATTTTTTATTGGTAACAGTTTTTTTCTTTGCCATGTTTTTTGTGAGATTGGGTCTGCAAAGCTAATAAAATATACTTAATTTGTGTAATGCTAAACTTGAAAATCATAGCGACTAATGATGGCAGTAAAACCCTAAAAATTCCTGAATGGAATGAACATTATCACTCCACTCATGGTGCAATTAGTGAGGCTCAGCATGTTTATATAAAAAATGGCATTGAACTTATTAAATCTCAAGAAATATCAATCTTTGAAATGGGGTTTGGTACAGGTCTAAATACTTTTTTGTCATATCTCTAAGGATTAGAACAACATCGTACTATAAACTACTATGCCATAGAAAAAGAACCCTTATCTCTTGAATTAGTAAATCAGTTGGGTTATGTCGATTTATTAGATGCATTTTCTGAAGAACATACCTTTAACAAATTGCATACGAGTTCTTGGGACATGCTTATTGAGATTTCAACTCATTTTCATTTATTTAAAATACAAAAAACCACTCAGGAATATGAGTTTGACACCACTTTTGATTTAATTTTTTACGATGCCTTTGGTTTTCGTGTCAGCCCGAATTGTGGCAAAAAGATATCTTTGTTAAGATGGTCAAAATTTTAAATAGAGGTGGTGTTTTGGTAACATATTGTGCAAAAGGGGAAGTCAAACGCATTTTGAAATCTTTAGGATTGCAGGTAGAATCTCTAGCTGGGCCACCTGGCAAAAGAGAAATGATACGAGCGATCCGTTTGTAAAAAGTATCTAAAAGTTCTTTTTTAATAGAAAAAACCATTATTAGCAAATAAATTAATACATTTGCGATCCTTTTTAACAGATAATTATATACAATATGGCTAATCACAAGTCAGCAAAGAAAAGAATAAGACAGACAGCAAAGAGAAATGCTTCTAATAGTTATTATCACAAAACAGCTCGTAATGCTGTAAGAAAGTTAAGAGCTACTACTGATAAGAAAGAAGCTACAGCTTTATTACCAGATTTAGAGTCTATGTTAGATAAACTGACAAAAAGAAATATTATTCATAAAAACAAAGCTGCCAATTTAAAATCTAAGTTAGCAAAGCATGTGAATAGTCTATAATTGATTTATAGGCTTTATGTCTAAAGGCTTCTCATTTGAGAAGCCTTTTTTTTACTTTTATTTTTATGAGCCACAAGAAACTAACCATAAAGTCGTGGTCTGAAGACGCTAGACCAAGAGAGAAACTTATTTCCAAAGGAGCTAAATCATTGAGTAATGCAGAGCTAATAGCCATACTCATAGGTTCTGGAAATAATAAACAATCAGCCGTAGATTTATCCAAACATATTTTGTCGCAATGTGGTGACAAACTTTCAGTTTTATCAAAAATGACTATCAATGATTTGACACAATTTAAAGGAATTGGACAGGCCAAAGCCATTAGCATTATGGCATCTTCATAACTTGTTAAAAGAAAAAGTTTAGAAGTACAGTCAGAAATTAAAAAGATTAAATCTAGTCAAGACGCTTATAATTTTATAAAATATCATTTACATGATTTGAATCACGAATAATTTTGGATTATGTTATTGAGTCGTTCTAATAGTATTTTACATTTTACTAAAATTAGTCAAGGAGGTCTTAGTGCAACACTGGTCGATCCTAAGTTAATATTCAGTGCTGCATTAGAGTGGAAAGCCAGTGGATTGATATTATTTCATAATCACCCGTCAGGTAATTTACAAGCTAGTGAGAGTAATAAAAAATTAACACAAAAGATAGTAAAATCGGCAGAATTATTAGAAATTACTATACTCTACCATATAATTGTGGGGCAAAACACTTACTTTAGCTTTGCAGACAAACACGAGCTCTAGATGCTGATTTATACACCTAAAATAACAAGTAGAATACAATATAGCTTTCAGCTTATTTTCGATACGGTTTGGAAAATGGATTATCAACTCACCGAAGATGTTGAAGTTTTTCATTCTCATCAAGGTGCTAAACTTAATTATTCTAATAAACAATTAGCAGATGAATGTTTTCTAAAAGCGTATGGATTACTTTCTGAAAAAGGTATTTTAGATCAGGAATTAATTTTTGATACGTGGAGTGAATTGCCAATCTTTTTTCAAGTCAAAGATTCTTTTTTGCCTTTTGACGTATTTTCAGCATCTTTTTATTTAGTGTCTCGATACGAAGAATACTTACCACACATAAAAGATCATTATGAGCGTTTTACGGCCAAAGAAAGTTTAGCTTTTAAGCATGGTTTTTTACATCGTCCTCTTATAAATTTATGGCTTAAGGAGTTTAGAAAACTTCTCCAAAGAAAATTTCCATCATTAGAGTTTCCAAAAACTCAATTTACTTATCAATCCACCATAGATATTGACAATGCTTATTGCTTTTTAGAAAAAGGTTTTGTCAGAACAACAGCCTCTTTTGTACGTTCGGCTATACAACTAGACAAAGATGCTATTAAGGAACGCAAAGATGTATTATTAGGTAAATTACCTGATCCTTACGATACTTTTGAATATCAGCTAAAGTTGAATGAAAAGTATGGTATTGATGTTGTGTATTTTGTATTGTTGGCAGATTATGGACTGAACGATAAAAACTGTTCGGTGTACAGTAGAAAATTCCAATTGTTAATTAAACATTTGGGAGATTATGCTGAAATAGGAATACACCCCTCATTCGCTTCCAACAAAAGTTTTGATACACTATCTATAGAAAAAAAGCGTTTAGAAAATATTCTAAAAAAGGAAGTAAATTTATCAAGACAACATTTTTTAAAGTTGGAAATACCCAAAACATATAGAAACCTATTGGAATTGTCTGTAAGCGATGATTATACTATGGGATATGCCGCACATTTGGGTTTTAGAGCCAGTATTTGTACACCTTTTTATTTTTATGACTTAGAAGTAGAATCATCTACCAAACTTAAAGTTCATCCTTTTTCAGTAATGGACGCTACTCTAAAATATTACCTAAAATCTCAACCTAATGAAGCCTTAAGTAAAATTCAATTAATTATTGATGAAGTAAAAAGTGTAAATGGGCATTTCATTTCCCTATGGCATAATGAGACATGGAGTGATTATAAAGAATGGAAAGGCTGGATTCACCTTTATGAGCAAATGCTACAATACATCAAAAAGTGATTCAATATATAGCATACAATAATCTTGATTACGAAAAGTGGGATAAATGTATCATTGGGTCTGTCAATGGTTCTGTTTATGCTAAGTCTTGGTATTTGGATATCGTTTGCGAGCAATGGGACGCATTAGTTCTTAACGATTACGAGGCTGTAATGCCTTTACCCAAAAGAAAAAAGTGGGGTATAACATATATATATCAGCCATTTATGTGTCAGCAGCAAGGAGTATTTCATAAGCAAGAGAGTTATTGTGTTGATGACTTTATATCAGCTATTCCTAAAGAAATTTTGCATTTTAACTTCAATTTAAATACTCATAATTCATCGACAATTTGTGTGTCAAGGAGTAATGTAAACTATCTATTGCCAATAGATAAAAATATAGAAGAATTAAGAGCTAATTATTCTAAAAGTCATTTGAAAAATTTGAGACGTGCCAACAAGCATAATCTTTCTATTGCTACTGTGCCAGATAGTGCAAAACAGTTTTCTAAGAATAAACGTCTTTTAGCGTCTGGTTTTATGAATTTAAAGCAATTTGATTTAGAGTTTAACATTATAAATACTTCTCTAGAACTTGGTAAAGGAGAAATTTTTTCAGTCAAGGGAAGTCAAGGCAATTGCTGTTCTGTATTTGTCATAAACGATAACAAAAGATTGTATTTACTGAGTTCATACTCTAATGAAGAAGGAAAACGAAAATCTGCTTATTTTTTCCTTTTAGATTATATCTTCTCACTAGAAAAATTTAGAGGTTTTGTTTTTGACTTTGAAGGCTCCAATTTAGATGGTGTAGCCCAGATAAATAAAGGCTTCGGAGCTGAGCCAACAAAATATATTACTATAAATCAGAGCTTATGGTACAGATGTCTAAACTTTATAGGAATTAATTCGTAATCTTTTTCCAATTCTGTTCAGCTTGTTTCGTTAAGTCACTTTTACTTTCTAGCCACTTCTCTCTTTTATCTTTGAAGTAGTATTCGTAGAATAGATATAACTCTCCATCAATGATTAAAAAACTTTTAGGATCTACTCGTTCTTTTTTCCCATCTTTAGCCATACTGAAAGCACACCAACCGCCAAATTTTGGAAGGTACTTTTTAGGGTTAATTTTAAAGCTTTGCATGTGGCTTTCTGAAGAAAAAAAATAGTGCGCTGCCTGGTAAGTGTATTTGAATTCTTTTTTACCAGTTTTTGAATCGTTTAGTTTAAAGTAAGACACTAAATCGTAGCCATCTATGGCTATATTTTTCTTATTTAAGTTCAGATGGATATTATCATTTTGAGAGTAAGTACTAATGCTAAAAAAGAGGAAGAATAAAATGTATAGCTTTTTCATTTTAAAATGATATCAATGAATTTCCACCAAAAGTAAAATAATAAATCTCCATTCTCTAATAAATCCTTAATAATATGATTGATGTCATCATTTTTTTATAATAAATTGTCGAAATTTGCGTTAGAAATATTCATAAACCTAGACATACAATATGCAACTCATTCAATTCATTTCAGTTTTATTGTTAGGAGGTGTTAAATTCTTCTTAGCTATACCTTTGGCTGTGCAGTATGATTTTTCATTTTGGGAAACCTTTATCTTCAGTTGTATAGGGGGGGTAATGGGAGTTATTGTTTTCGCAAAATTTAGAAAAGTAGTTCTAAAAATCTACTATCGTTTTTACCCACTTGACTATAATGCAAAAAAGAAAAAAAGTTTTAGAAAAATTATCGCTGTAAAAGCAGCTAGAAAGTATGGTTTGTTCGGTATTGCATTCTTAACTCCAATCTTTTTTTCAATACCTATTGGTACATTTATTGCACTTCACTTTTTTCCGAACAAGAAAAAGACTTTACCTATTTTGTTTGCATCAGTATTAGGGTGGTCTTTTCTATTGACACTTATTTGGATTTAGCATGTACAAACATCTTTTCTTTGATTTAGATAGAACGCTGTGGGATTTTGAAAAGAATTCTCATGAAGTTTTGCTAGAATTATATCAACATTATGATTTGCTGACCAAGGGAATTGTCGATAGTAAAGTATTTATTGAAAGGTATAAGCACCATAATGAAAAATTATGGGATTTATATCGGCAAAATAAAATAGAAAAAGATAAGCTAAGAGATGAGCGATTTAAAATTACTCTAGATGAGTTTGGTATTAATAGTCCGGAATTAGCGGCTAATTTAGGAGAAGACTATGTGGCTCATTGTCCCAAGAAGACCAATTTATTCCCCTATGTACACTCTACTCTGAACTACCTAAAGGAAAGGTATGCATTACACATTATTACTAACGGTTTTGAAGAAGTCCAATATCAGAAGTTAGAAAACAGTAATCTAATCGATTATTTTGAGCAGATTATTACATCAGAACAAGTAGGATTTAAAAAACCAAGCCAACAAATTTTCAAGTTTTCTATGCTTAAAGCTTTTGCTAAACCATCTGATAGTTTGATGATAGGTGACGATTTACATGCCGACATTTTAGGGGCTAAAGATATAGGTATGGCTCAAGTGTTTTTTAATCCTTTAAAACACGAACATTCTAACTCTGAGATTACCTACGAAATTAACTGTTTGAGTGAGTTAGAGGAGATATTGTAAATCCCATCTTTTTTAGGTCTTCCCAATAACTAGGATAAGATTTGTTGACCACTTCTATATTCTTTATTTTAATATCAAAAAGTAAAGCAAAAGGGGCTAGGCACATAGCCATTCTATGGTCATTATGGCTATCAAAACTTTCTGTTGGAGTATGCCAAACAGACGACTCTAGTTGTATAGTGTCTTCAGAATAACGACTGTGTTGTCCAATTTTATTTAACTCCATATGAAGTGATTTTAGGCGGTGGCTTTCTTTTAGCTTAAGGTTGTTTAAACCTTTAATTTTGGCTGTTTTTGATAATGCCGATAGAGTACAACAATAGGCTTGGGCTAAATCAGGGGTATCTATTAGATTAACATTGTAATCGCCATTTAAGTTCTTATCGAATTTCTTCAAATAAAGTTTATCGTCTTTAAATTCGTGTTGTAGTCCAAATTTTTCAAATAAACTCAGAACATAACTATCGCCTTGCCAACTATCTTTTGAGAGACCAGTAATACTAACTTGAGCTGATTTGGCGATAGACATAGCTTGTAAGATAAATACCAAAGCACTCCAGTCTGACTCCACTTTCAAATCCTTAGATACATAGTTTTGTGG
>CAJWHN010000029.1 GCA_913041085.1 uncultured Flavobacteriales bacterium
CCTGTGTTTGTACAGTTTCCAAAACCTTCTAAGTCCATTTGGTTAACCATATTCAATACCCTTTCTTCACGCTCCACTTGACCTTGAGGTAAAAGTGCTAGCTGAGAGACCTTAGCTGATACAAACAACATAGCTGAAGAATTTTTACAAGTAGCTACACATGCCCCACAACCTATACAAGTAGCTGCGCTAAATGCATCATCGGCATCTTCTTTAGGAATAGGGATAGCATTGGCATCAATCGTATTGCCTGATGTATTGACAGAAACATAACCTCCTGCTTGAATAACTCTATCGAAAGCCGAACGGTCAACAACTAAGTCCTTTACTACAGGAAATGCTTTTGCTCTCCATGGCTCTATATAAATTGTTTCGCCGTCTTTAAATTCACGCATGTGAAGTTGGCAAGTGGTAACCGCTCTGCCTGGACCATGAGCTTCTCCGTTGATATACATTGAACAACTCCCACAAATACCTTCTCTACAATCGTGGTCAAAAGCTACGGGCTCATCGCCTTTGTTAATAATGTCTGTGTTGACTACATCCATCATTTCTAAGAAAGACATATCAGGGCTGATGTCTGTTGCTTTGTATTCAACAATTTTACCTTTTTCGTTAGCGTTTTTTTGACGCCAAATTTTGAGCGTTAAATTCATATCGAATTATTTATAACTTCTTTGTTTTAACTCTATATTTTCAAACTCTAAAGCTTCTTTATGTAAAGGAGATTCAGATGGTTTTTTAGCATATTCCCAAGCCGACACAAAAGTGTAATCAGCATCATTTCTCAAGGCCTCGCCTTCTTCTGTTTGAGATTCCTGTCTAAAGTGTCCCCCACAAGATTCTACTCTTTCAAGAGCGTCTTTGCACATCAACTCTCCCAGCTCTAAAAAGTCAGCTACACGACCTGCTTTTTCTAGCTCTTGATTTAATTCATTAGCATCTCCAGGAACCATTACATCCTTCCAAAACTCCTCACGTAAAGCCGTAATATCATCAATGGCTTGTAGTAAGCCTTCTTTGTTACGCGACATTCCGCACTCGTTCCAAATGATTTTTCCTAGTTTTTTGTGGAAATAATCAACTGGCTTGGTTCCTTTATTACTAATTAGTTTTTCTATTCTTTCTGCAGCTTGTTTTTCAGCCTCATCAAATTCTGGCAGATCTGTTGGTATAGCTCCTGTTCGGATATCATCTGCTAGAAAATCACCTATAGTATATGGCAGAACAAAATAACCATCTGCAAGACCTTGCATCAATGCAGAAGCTCCTAAGCGATTAGCACCATGATCCGAAAAATTGGCTTCTCCACAAGCATACAAACCAGAAACGTTGGTCATTAAATTATAATCCACCCATAAGCCTCCCATAGTATAATGAACCGCTGGATAAATTTTCATCGGCGTTTCATAAGGGTTGTCATCGGTGATTTTTTCATACATCTGGAAAAGGTTGCCATATTTAGCCTTAACAACGTCTTTACCCAATGTATTGACTAATTTAGCGTCATTCTCATCTAAACCTTTGATGTTGGCTTGTTCTCTACCATATCTTTCTATGGCAGATGCAAAATCTAAAAATACAGCCTCACCAGTCTCATTAACACCAAAACCTGCATCGCAACGTTCTTTAGCCGCTCTACTAGCCACATCTCTTGGCACTAAATTTCCAAAAGCTGGATATCTTCTTTCTAAGTAATAATCTCTTTGGTCTTCAGACAAATCATTGGCCGTCTTTTTACCTTTACGGATTGCTTCAGCATCTTCGCTGTTTTTAGGCACCCAAATACGACCATCATTTCTTAATGACTCTGACATTAAAGTCAGTTTGGATTGGTATTCACCAGAAACAGGAATGCAAGTCGGGTGAATTTGGGTGTAACATGGGTTAGCAAAAAACGCGCCTTTTTTATGTGCTTTCCAAGCCGCTGTAACATTACTACCCATAGCATTTGTAGAAAGGAAAAACACATTGCCATAACCGCCAGATGCCAAAACAACTGCGTGAGCAGAATGGCGTTCTATCTTACCCGTAACTAAATTTCTAGCTATAATTCCTCGAGCTTTACCATCAACAATAACAACATCTAACATTTCGTGTCTGTTATACATAGTGATTTTACCCTTGTTGATTTGTCGTGACATGGCAGAATATGCTCCTAACAACAACTGTTGACCTGTTTGGCCTTTTGCATAAAAAGTTCTTGACACTTGAACTCCTCCAAAAGAACGGTTGTCCAATAAGCCTCCGTATTCTCTTGCAAAAGGAACACCTTGAGCCACACATTGGTCAATGATATTAGCACTAACTTCAGCTAGTCTATAAACATTAGCTTCTCTAGAACGATAATCTCCACCTTTGATAGTATCATAAAACAATCGGTAAACCGAGTCTCCATCATTTTGATAGTTTTTTGCCGCATTGATTCCACCTTGTGCAGCTATTGAGTGAGCACGTCTTGGTGAATCTTGAAAGCAAAATGATTTGACATTGTAGCCCATCTCAGCTAAAGATGCCGCAGCAGAACCTCCTGCTAAACCAGTACCAACAACAATGACATCGATTAATCGCTTATTAGCAGGGTTGACTAACTTAATATCGTTTTTATGTTTAGTCCACTTATCTTTTAAAGGACCTTCAGGGATTTTAGCGTCTAATGTGCTCATATATGTCTTATCTAAAGTAAAGGACTAAGGGTATGATAGCAAATGCAAAAGGAATTAAAATGCCAAATGCATAGCCAATTTTTTTAACAATGGGTGAATATTTTGGATGAGTTGCTCCAATTGTTTGGAAAGCACTAGAAAAACCGTGCGACAAGTGAAAAGCAATAGCTACCATACAAACGATATATAAAATTACATACCACAACTCTTGAAATGCAGATGTGGTAATAGCATATAAATCTTTAACTTCTTCACCGCCAATTAAAACGGTTGGTATGTCGCCAAAGTGCATCTCATACCAAAAGCTTCGCATGTGAATAATAAGAAACAACAACAATACAGTTCCTAACAGCCCCATATTTCTAGATGCCCAATTAGAATTAGCGCTAGGCTTATTGTAAGCATAATCAACAGGTCTAGCTTTTTTATTCTGAACAACTAACAAAATGCCGTCAATGGCATGAAATAAGATGCTGAAATAAGTGATGTATGAAAGAATTTTAACAACAGGATTCGTTGTCATAAATTTTGCATAGAGATTAAAAGAATCTGATGCTGTTTCAGCAGGCAATAAAAGCTGTAAATTACCTAGTAAATGACCGACCAGAAAAAGGCAAAGGAATAGACCTGTTCCGGCCATCCAATACTTTTTTGCTAGTGAAGATTTTATCAAAACCGACTTACTCATTTGATGTGTTTTTTAAGGAGGTACAAATTTAACACCCAAATTACTTAAAAACAACAGAATTGCAACTAAATATGTCAAGTTTAAAATGATTCTAAATATTAATGGATAAGTATATATCTTTACACAAAAGTTAAACGATATGAAATACCAAGCTATCTCCAAAAATTTATTTGAGCATAATAGAACTCTTTTCACTGCTCAGCTAAGCACACAATCACTAGCAATTTTTTGCTCTAACGACCAAATGCCAACTAATGCAGATGGCACTATGCCCTTCAAACAAAATAGCGACTTATTTTGGCTCAGCGGTGTTGATCAAGAGGAAAGTAAACTTATTATTTTCCCAGAATGCTCAAATCCTAAGCACAGAGAAATCCTGTTTTTAAAAGAAACTAGCGACTTAATTGCTATTTGGGAAGGTGAAAAATTAAGCAAAGAAAAAGCCTTTGAAACATCTGGAATTCGTACCGTTTATTGGAATACCCAATTTGAAGATGTTTTTCAAGAGTTGATGCAAGAAGCCAATACCGTTTATCTAAATTCTAACGAACACGCCCGTTCAACCTCAAAAGTACAAACCCAAACAGATAGGTTTAATGATTGGTGTAAAAATAATTTTGCGACGAAAGAATTCGTCAAGTCAGCACCGATAATGCACGATTTGAGATCTGTAAAACACCGTCTTGAAATTGAATTATTACAGCACGCTTGTAACATCACCGAAAAAGGATTTAGACGGGTGTTAAACTTTGTTAAAGCAGGCGTAATGGAATATGAAATTGAAGCAGAATATATGCATGAATTTCTCATCAATAGATCGAAAGGATTTGCCTATGAACCCATTATTGCGTCGGGGAGGAATGCCTGTGTTCTACATTATGTAGACAACAATAAAGTTTGTAAAGATGGTGACGTTATTCTTATGGATGTTGGTGCAGAATATGCCAATTATGCCTCTGATATGACACGATGCATTCCTGTAAGCGGAAAGTTTACTAAAAGACAGAAAGACGTTTACAATGCTGTGTTAAGTGTAATGAAACAAGCGACTTCTATGCTCAAAACAGGAGTACTATTAGGAGACTATCACAAAGAAGTTGGGCTAATTATGCAATCTGAACTACTTGGCTTAGGACTCATTGACCAACACGATATTGATAAGCAAGACCATAAAAAGCCTGCATACAGAAAGTACTTTATGCATGGTACGAGCCATTTCTTAGGATTAGATGTTCATGATGTTGGTCATTTTGACAAGCCCATAAAAGAAGGTATGGTATTTACTTGTGAACCAGGCATTTATATCCTTGAAGAAAACCTAGGTATTCGCTTAGAAAATGATATAGTTATTACTAAAGATAAGCCGTTTGATTTGATGGCAAACATTCCTTTAGAGGTAGATGAGATTGAGGACTTGATGAATTAAAAGTTTTGTGAATCTAATTGGGTAGGAATACTCGCCCAGTTTGAATTTAACCTCCTTCAAATTCTATATGAAAGACAAAAATTCCATTAGGAAAATGATATGCCGAAGCAGAGTTTTCCCGACCTCTGTTTAACAACTGACCGTTTGTTTCATGTAGATGAAGATATAATAAACTAAAACCGATGGCTGAACAATAAACTATGATAGAGCATTCCAGCCTTGCGCAGTAAGAGGCTGATGATTTTCATCTTTAGTAACCAATACAGAGCCGTGACTTTTATCAGTAATGTGACCAATTATGGTTAAGTCTGGATCATCTTTAATGGCATCATAATGAGTTTGACTAATCGTAAATAACAATTCGTAATCTTCGCCCCCATTCAAAGCACAAGTAGCTGCAGAAATATTAAATTCTTCGGCAGTAGAAATTGCCATAAAGTCTATAGGTAACTTTTCTTCATATATTACACAGCCAACCCTTGAACTGCTACATAAATGTAATAACTCCGATGATAGCCCGTCCGAGATGTCTATCATTGAACTAGGAACAATTCCTTTAGATTCAAACAAATCAATAATATCTTTCCTAGCCTCAGGTTTGAGTTGTCTTTGAAGTATATAATCTTTGTCTTGAAGGTCAGGCTGCATTTGAGGATTAGATTCAAAAACTTGTTTCTCTCTATTCAACAACTGAAGACCTAAATAAGCTGAGCCCAAATCGCCAGAAACAACAATTAAATCATGTTCTTTAGCTCCACTTCTGTACACTATTTTATCTTTGGCAATCTCGCCAATAGCTGTAATACTCAAACACAAGCCACTTGTTGAAGAAGTCGTATCGCCACCAACTAAATCCACATTGTAGGCGACACAAGCAAGACGAATTCCTTCATACAGCTCTTCAACCGCTTCCAAAGGAAAACGATTAGATAGTGCTATACTAACCGTAATTTGCTTAGGCAAACCATTCATTGCGTAAATATCAGATAAATTGACCACTACAGATTTATACCCTAAATGCTTAAGGGGTGTATATGTTAGATCAAAATGTACCCCTTCAATCAACATATCTGTAGTAATGAGTTGAAAATGCTGACCAACATCAATGACCGCACAATCGTCTCCTATACCAAAGGAGGAAGTGTCATTTTTTAACTCAAAATTTTTGCTAATGTGTTGTATCAAACCAAACTCTCCCAACTTAGATAATGGTGTGCGACTTGGTGTTTTATCTTCTAATAAACTCATGCTACAAATGTAAGACGAAATATTACATAAACGAAGCACAAGAAATATATGATTAAAAGCATATAATTTTGTAATTTTGTAACCTAATTTTAAAAGATTCTAAATAAAGTGATTCAAGTTACTGACGAAGCAAAGGTTAAACTACTCGCTTTGATGAAAGAAGAAGGCAAAGATTCTGATGCTTTTGTTAGAGTAGGTGTAAATAGTGGAGGCTGTTCTGGTCTTTCCTATGATTTAGGCTTTGATACTAATGAAAATGAAGACGATAAGTCCTTTGAAGATAACGGCATAAAAATCGTGGTCAACAAGAAAAGTTATTTGTATTTGATAGGCACTATTTTAGAATATTCAGGAGGGTTGAATGGGAAAGGCTTTGTCTTTAACAACCCTAATGCCTCAAGAACCTGTGGCTGTGGGGAAAGTTTTGCAGTATAAATTATAACATTTAGCATTGACAGAAGAAGATAAAATATTAGAAGAAGTTACAGGGGCAGAATATAAGTATGGCTTTACTACTGACGTAGAAAGTGACACCATACCAAAAGGTCTTAACGAAGATGTTATTCGCCTAATTTCCAAGAAAAAAGAAGAACCACAATGGTTGTTAGAACACCGTTTGAAAGCTTTCGAATCTTGGAAAAAAATGGAAGAGCCTGATTGGGCAAATATCAAATATAAAAAACCCAATTACCAAGATATCATCTATTATGCTGCACCCAAGCAAAAGAAAGAACTCAAAAGTTTAGACGAGCTAGATCCAGAGATGAAAAAGACTTTTGACAAACTTGGAATTTCTCTTGACGAACAAAAAAAATTAGCAGGAGTAGCTGTAGATTTTGTGATGGATAGTGTTTCTGTAGCTACTAGTTTTAAAGACAAACTAGGTGAGCTAGGAATAATTTTTTGTTCAATTAGTGAGGCCGTAAAAGAACACCCTGAACTAGTCAAAAAATACTTAGGAACAGTTGTTCCTACTACAGACAATTTCTTTTCGGCACTAAACTCAGCCGTCTTTACCGATGGTTCGTTTTGCTATATTCCTAAAGGCGTTAGATGTCCTATGGAACTATCCACCTACTTTAGAATAAATCAGGCGGGAACAGGGCAATTTGAGCGTACATTAGTAATTGCAGACGAAGGTAGTTATGTTAGCTACTTAGAGGGTTGTACTGCCCCAATGCGAGACGAAAACCAATTGCACGCAGCTGTAGTTGAACTTATCGCTATGAACGATGCAGAAATAAAATACTCAACGGTACAAAATTGGTATCCTGGTGATGCCAATGGTGTTGGTGGCGTATTCAATTTTGTAACCAAAAGAGGGCTTTGTCATAAGCGTTCTAAAATTTCTTGGACTCAAGTAGAAACTGGTTCTGCTGTGACATGGAAATACCCTTCCTGTATACTAAAAGGCGATGACTCCATAGGGGAGTTTTACTCGGTAGCTGTTACCAACAACTATCAACAAGCGGACACAGGTACAAAGATGATTCACTTGGGTAAAAATTCAAAAAGCACCATTATTTCAAAAGGCATTTGCGCTGGCAAAAGTGAAGGGAGTTATAGAGGTTTAGTGAAGATACAAAAGAGCGCAGAGAATGCTAGAAATTTCTCGCAATGCGATTCTCTATTAATGGGAGATAAATGCGGTTCGCACACCTTCCCCTATATAGAAGTAAAAAACAAAAGTGCCAAGATAGAGCATGAAGCAACCACCTCAAAAATTGGAGAAGATCAAATATTTTACTGCAATCAAAGAGGAATAGGAACGGAAGAAGCCATAGCACTAATCGTTAATGGCTATTGTAAAGATGTACTTAATCAATTACCAATGGAATTTGCCGTTGAGGCACAAAAACTACTAGCCATTAGCTTGGAAGGTAGTGTTGGATAAACAAAAACTATGTTAGAAATAAAAGACTTAAAAGCTTCAATAGAAGGTAATAAAATTTTAACCGGCATAAATCTAAAAGTTAATGCTGGCGAGGTTCACGCAATAATGGGGCCAAACGGCTCAGGTAAAAGCACTTTGTCTTCGGTCATTGCTGGTAGAGAAGAATATGAAATTGAAGATGGGAGTATCGATTTCAACGGTAGTGATATTATGGCGCTATCACCTGAGGAACGTTCACACAAAGGTATATTCTTATCCTTCCAATACCCTATTGAAATTCCTGGTGTATCCGTTTCAAACTTTCTAAAAACCTCTTTGAACGAAAGTCGTAAAGCACAAGGGCTAGAGCCTATGCCTGCTGGCGATTTACTTAAAATGATGAGAGAAAAAATGGAACTTCTTGAAATAAAGAAAGGCTTTCTAAGCCGTTCTCTTAATCAAGGGTTTTCTGGTGGTGAGAAGAAAAGAAATGAAATCTTTCAAATGGCGATGCTAGAGCCTAAATTAGCTATCCTTGATGAAACTGATTCGGGTTTAGATATTGACGCATTGCGTATTGTAGCTAATGGTGTAAACAAGTTAAAATCGAAAGACAACGCTACCATTGTTATTACTCACTATCAGCGTTTGTTAGACTACATTGTTCCCGATTATGTTCACGTATTATACGATGGTAAAATTGTAAAGTCAGGCACAAAAGAATTAGCCTTAGAATTGGAAGAAAATGGTTACGATTGGATTATTAAAGAAGCGGAAGGAAAGTGAAATTAAAAGACAAACTCATACAAGCATACAAAGACGGGGCAACTCGTGGACTTTCTTTTGAGGCTGAAAGAGAAAAATACATTCAGCAATTGGAAGAAATGGGCTTTCCTACCATAAAAGATGAAGAATGGAAGTACACCAACCTTTTGCCCATTCTAAAAAATGATTACCAGCTTTCTGAGTCCTTATCTGAGGTTACGGCACAGTCTCTTGAAGAATACATTTTGACAGATACAGACACCCATTTAGTCGTTTTTGTAAACGGTCAGTATTCAGAAGAATTATCGTCTGTCGATGATGAACACGCTTGTATATGTTCGTTAGCTGAAGCTGAAGTAAAAAAGCCAGAAATATTAAAAAAATATTGGGGCAGTTGTTTGCCTGAAAACCCCGATAGTTTGGTTGCCCTAAATTCTGCATTGTCCAACAACGGTACTTTTATTTATGTGCCCAAGAATAAGGTTATAGAAAACCCCATACAGATAGTATACATCACTAATGATGTATCGGCAGACTTGTTTTTACAAACACGAAACCTTATTGTAGTCGAAGAAAATGCTCAGGCACAAATTACGGAAAGGCATCAAAACTTTGACGGTAAGGAAGTATTTACCAATGCCCTTACGGAGATAAATGCTGCTGCTAATTCTATCGTCGATTTTTATAAAATACAAAACGACAAACGCAGTTGTACGTTAATCGATAACACTTGGGTTAATCAAGAAAAAACCTCAAACTGTACGGTGGATACCTTCAGTTTTGGTGGAAAATTTATCAGAAACAACCTCAGCTTTTTGCTTAATGGCGAATATGCCGAAAGCAATATGCGAGGCATTACCCTTATCGGACAAAATCAACTAGTCGACCATCACACATTGGTAGACCACGCTGTCCCCAATTGCCAAAGTAATGAACTTTACAAAGGTATTTTTGATGACAATGCCAAAGGTGTTTTTAACGGTAAAGTTATGGTTCGTCCAGACTCACAAAAAACCAATGCCTTTCAGTCTAACAATAACTTGTTACTCACAGACTCGGCATCTATAGACACCAAGCCTCAATTAGAAATTTATGCCGATGATGTAGCTTGTAGTCACGGTTGTACCATAGGGCAATTAGATGACGAAGCCTTGTTCTACTTACGCTCGAGAGGTATTCCTTTCAAAGAAGCTCAAGCTATGTTAATGTATGCCTTTGCTAATGACGTACTGTCCAACGTTAAAATTCCCGAACTCAAAGAGAAATTAAACCGAATAATCGCCGAAAAACTCGGTGTTGAATTGAATATAGAAGTATAGGTGATAGACGTCAATGACATACGACATCAGTTTCCCACACTTCATCAAGAGGTGAACGGACACCCTTTGGTCTATTTGGACAATGGGGCAACGACTCATAAGCCTCAAGTGGTTATTGATGCTATCAGTCATTATTATGAAAAATTAAATTCTAATATCCATCGAGGCGTTCATTTTCTGAGCCAACAAGCTACTGATGCCTATGAAGCATCTAGAGAAACTATTCGTCAGCACCTCAATGCTCAACACCTTCACGAAATCATATTTACTAAAGGAAATACCGAAGCTATCAATTTAGTGGCAAATGGTTTTCGTCAGATTTTACAAGAGGGAGATGAGGTATTGGTGTCGGCTATGGAACACCACTCTAACATTGTCCCTTGGCAAATGGCCTGTCAAAGTAGCTCTGCTACCCTTAAGGTTATCCCTATGGACGAAATGGGAGTCCTCGATATGGATAGCTATAAAAACCTTTTATCTGATAAGACAAAAGTAGTTGCTGTCAATCATATTTCTAACGCTTTGGGGACGATAAACCCTGTCAAGCAAATGATACAATGGGCGCATGAAGTTGGTGCGGCAGTATTGATTGATGGCGCTCAAGCTGGGCCACATTGTAGCATTGACGTACAAGACTTGGACGCCGATTTTTACTGTATTTCGGGACACAAAGTATATGGGCCAACAGGTATCGGCGCTTTGTATGGCAAAGAAGAATGGTTAAAAAAATTACCCCCTTATCAAGGTGGTGGAGAAATGATTGCCACTGTAAGTTTCGATAAAACGACTTATGCCGATTTGCCCCATAAGTTCGAAGCAGGAACTCCCAATATAGCTGGAGGTATTGCCCTCAAAACAGCTATCGATTGGATAAATCAGATTGGCTTAGATAATATCGTTTCCTACGAAAAAGAATTAGTGGATTATGCTACAGAAGAACTTAGCAAAATCGAAGGCATACGATTTATTGGTCAAGCACAAGAAAAAGCTGGTGTTATTTCCTTTATAGTCGGGGATATTCACCCTTACGATATGGGCATGATTTTAGATAAACTAGGTGTCGCTGTTCGTACTGGACATCATTGCGCACAGCCCGTTATGGACCAATTTTGTATCCCTGGTACTGTAAGAGCATCTTTTGCCGTTTATAACACCAAAGAAGATGTAAACCGATTAGTGGAAGGAGTCATAAAAGCACAAACAATGTTATCCTAATATGGCAAGTATTCAAGACATACAACAAGATATCATAGATGAATTCGATATGTTCGAAGAATGGATGGGCAAGTACGAACACATCATAGACTTGGGCAAATCCTTACCGCTCATAGAGGAACAATTTAAGACCAAAGACAACCTCATTAAAGGTTGTCAGTCTAGAGTATGGCTACATGCTCAACACAAAGATGGTAAAGTCATCTATACGGCCGATAGCGATGCCATAATGACTAAAGGGATAATCGCTTTATTGGTACGTGCTTTTTCAGAACAAAAAGCACAAGATATTGTTGAGGCTGATACTGACTTCATCAACCAAATTGGGCTCAAAGAACAGCTATCGCCAACACGAGCTAATGGATTAGTCTCGATGGTCAAACAAATGAAATTATACGCTTTAGCGTTTCAATCACAAAACTAATTACTATGAAAACAGATCCTGAATTACAAGCCATAGGCGAGAAAATAGTCGAAAGAATTTGTCAGATTTATGATCCTGAAATTCCAGTAAACATTTATGAACTTGGATTGATTTATGATATTCAAGTGAGTGAGGATTGCGATGTAGAAATAGAGATGACTTTAACTTCTCCCAACTGTCCCGTGGCAGAAACTTTGCCTGTAGAAGTAGAAGAAAAAGTTAAGGTGGTTGAAGAAGTACGCAACGTAAAAGTAAATATCACTTTCGACCCCCCTTGGGATAAAGATATGATGAGCGAAGAAGCTAAACTAGAATTGGGAATGTTATAATATGAGTGATGACATTGTCAATAGAGTAGCCAATAGTGGCTTGGTCAATTTCGATTTAGAAGCGTACTATCCTAAAGGGCAACGCCAACTCATTGACCTCAAAGATTGGTTGTTTGAAGGTTTAATTCTCAAAGAAAAAGACTTCAGACAAGCCGTCAAAGATTACGATTGGGTACAGCACCAAGACCAATATGTAGCAATAGACTGCAGTGCCGATGCCATAGTACCGGTATGGGCTTATATGCTCATCAGTAACGCCATAAGTCCTTACGCTAAAAAGGTAGTCAAAGGAAATCTAGAGAATTTGGAGTCCCTTATCTTTCACGAGCTAATAAATACCCTTGATATTAACCCTTTCAAAAATCAAAGAGTTATCGTTAAAGGCTGTAGTAATTTGCCAATTCCTGAAAGTGCCTATGTAGCCATAACCAATAAGCTTAGCCCTGTAGTCAAAAGTATCATGTATGGAGAAGCCTGTTCTTCCGTACCCATTTATAAGAAGAAATGAATCCAAAAATAACAGAGATAAAAGAGCATATTTTACCCCTTAGACAGTTGTTGTTAGAACACCCTGTTTATCAGCAGTTGCGCCATCTTGATGACCTCAACATTCTGATGGAACAGCACGTTTTTGCGGTTTGGGATTTTATGGCACTGCTCAAGTCTCTACAGTTTGGATTGACCAGCACTAATGCCCCTTGGATGCCTATTGGAAACCCCAAAACTAGACGACTGATAAACGAAATTGTTCTGGAAGAAGAAAGCGATATGGACATTGAAGGCAATCCATCGAGTCACTACGAAATGTACCTACAGTCCATGCAACAAAGCGGAGCAAATACTCAACAAGTGGAACGCTTTATCGCTCGTTTGCTTTCAGGTTATTCTCATAAAGAATTGCTCAAATTCAATGTTGAGCAACTCAAAGACTACACCCTTGAATTTGTCAATACCACCTTTGAAATCATTCACCGAGGCAAATTGCACGAAATCGCTGCTGCCTTTACTTTTGGTAGAGAAGACCTTATACCAGATATGTTCCGTTCCATCGTTAGCGATTTGGACAAAAACTTCCCAGGAAAATTAGACACTTTTCGCTACTACCTCGACCGACATATTGAACTAGACGAAGAAGTGCACACCCCTCTTGCATTACAAATGATAGAAGAATTGTGTGGAGAAGATGAGCAAAAATGGCTAGAGGCCAAACAAGTGGCAAGAGAATGTTTAAAAGCTCGTATCAAATTGTGGGACGGTATAGAACACAGTATTAAAGAACGAAAGATAGAAGAAGCTATCTTATAAATTCTTACACTAATCTTAGCAGTTCGTGATTGTTGATTTTTCTACAAAATATTGTTCATTAGTTTATCAAAATTTAAGCACCTCTTAGGTGCTTTTTTGTTTAATTTGCACAAACCCAATTCTCAAAAAAACAATTATGTTCAAAAAACTATTTACTACTACAATGGCACTATGCTTTGCTTTGCTTTCAGTAAAAGCAGATGAAGGCATGTGGTTGCCACTTTTGTTGCAAGACAATGAAGCCGATATGCAAGCTGTAGGCTTACAGCTAACGGCACAAGATATTTATGATATCAATAACTCTTCTTTGAAAGATGCTGTTGTTTCATTAGGCGGATTTTGTACTGCCGAAATGGTTTCTGACCAAGGGCTACTTTTGACCAACCACCACTGTGGTTTCGGACAGATTCAATCCCACTCTACGGTAAGTAACGATTACTTGACCGATGGCTTTTGGGCTATGGACAGAAGCGAAGAACTAGAAAACGAAGATTTATTTGTTTCTTTCCTTGTTCGTATGCAAGATGTAACGGAGCGTATGAACACCGCTTTGGACTCAGTTTCTGATGAAGAAAGAAGTAGCGTTATCCGTAAGCTTTCTGCCGAAATAGTAGCAGAAGCTACCGATAGCACACACTACAATGCTAGAGTAAAATCATTCTTTGGCGGCAACGACTTCTTCCTTATGGTATATGAAACTTTTAACGATGTACGTTTGGTAGGTGCGCCACCATCATCTATTGGAAAATACGGTGGCGATACGGACAACTGGATGTGGCCAAGACATACAGGAGATTTTGCTCTATTTAGAGTCTATTGTGGTCCTGATGGCAAGCCTGCCGAATATTCTGAGAATAATATTCCTTACACACCAAAGCACCACTTCCCTATTTCTTTAGATGGTGTACAAGACGGTGATTTCTCTATGATAATGGGTTTCCCAGGGTCTACAGACAGATACCTTTCTTCTTGGGGTGTGCAACAAGCTATTGAGCAATACAACCCAACGGTGGTTAAGATTAGAGATAGAAAACTAGAAGTTATGCGTGCCCATATGGACTCTAAAGAAAAAGTACGTATTCAATATGCTTCTAAATTTGCTAGAACGGCTAATTATTGGAAGTACTACATTGGTCAGACTAAAGGCTTAAAGCGAATGAATGTTTACGACCAAAAGAAAGCCTTAGAAGATCAGTTCACGGCTTGGGTTAATGTCAGCGATGAGCGAGTAGAAAAATATGGTGAAGCTCTAGATATATTAGCCGATGCCTATTACGACAATGAGAAAATTAACGAGGTTCGTATTTTCTTGAACGAGGCGGTATTTCAAGGGGCTGAAGTCTTCTATTTCATTTATCGCATACAAGATGCTATCAAAAACTTACCTGAAGACCCTAAAGCTAAGCGATTGGCTATCAACGAACTGAAAGATATCGCACGTGAGCACTTTAAGGATTACAATAAAAATTTAGACCAAGATTTATTTGCTGAACTAATGGAATTGTACAACGACAATGTGCCGTACAGCAAACAACCCGATGCCTTCGAAAAGGTTAGAAAACACAACTACACTAAAGGCGATTGGCACAAGTTTGCAGCCTACGTTTACAAGACTTCACCCTTTGTTAGTCAAAGTAAATTCTTTGCTTTCCTAGAAAGACCATCGGTATATAAATTGGAAAAAGACTATGCTGTGCGTATGTTCAACTCTATTATGAACCACTACATGGACAAAATTAGTGAGAAGAGAAGAGAGGTTAGAAAGAATTTGGCAAAAGGAGAACGTTTGTACATCGCTGGCTTAAGAGAGATGTTGCCAAACAAGAAATTCTATCCTAATGCCAATTCTACTATGCGTTTGACTTACGGACAAGTTGGTGATTATACACCGGGTGATGCTATGCACTACGACTTCATCACTACTTTTGATGGTTTGATGGAAAAAATGGACAATTCGGACGATGAGTTTATGGTTCCTGAACGTTTGCAAGAACTATACAAGGCTAAAGACTACGGTAGATATGCCGATGAAGACGGTAACCTTATCATTAACTTCATTAGTGGAAACGACATTACAGGTGGTAACTCTGGTAGCCCTGTACTGAACGCTTATGGCGAATTGATTGGTACAGCCTTTGATGGCAACTGGGAAGCTATGAGTGGCGATATCGCTTTTGAAAATGATATACAACGTACCATTTCGGTAGATGCACGATACATTATGTTCATCATAGATAAGTTTGCTGGTGCTACTCACCTCATTGACGAGATGACCATTGCCCCAAACCGACCACGACCACTAAGTGCTGAAGAACAAGCAGCTATGGATGCTGAAGACGCTATGAACGACCCACTAACTATAGTAAACAAACTCAGCACAATTAACTATTTGGGTCAGGAAATTCCTGTTATTGAAATGCACTCTTTTGGCTCTGCCTTTGATTTGGCAGTCGCTCAGTTTGGTAGTGATTCCAACACCTTATTCTATTGGAGAGGTACGGTTTATACCACTGAAAAAAGATAAAAATAATCCATTACCATATTAAAAAGCCTCACCAATTTGGTGGGGCTTTTTAATGCTCTAGACACAAACCTAGCTTAGCTCTGCTAATCTATCCCCACCCAATAGATATCGCAATAATAGGAGTGAAAAAGTTAATATCTTAATAGGGTTAAACTCTTGTGATTTAGTAGTAATTATACTCTGACCTCCTATTGTATAGGCCATTTTTTTCTTTTTGATTTCATAATTTGCATACCCTCTAACAGGATAGATGTAATCTTTTCCTTTTCCGATTCTAAAATATCTAGGAATAACACTTACAGTATTCACCCCCACATTCCAGTAATTGCCTTTTTGGTTTTTGTATTTTATGCCAATTGAAGGTAAACCCACTACTTGCTTAATTTCAAAAAATAGCTTTCTAGGGTTTTTGTCTTCTTGCCCCAATAGACATACTGGCAGTAGCAATGATAGAAGTAGTTTTTTCATATGGTGTTTATAAATAAGAAACCTAAATCGGTCTACGCAAAAATAAACTAAAAAAGAATTTGTGGAATCTTAACTTTAGTAAGCCCTTTCGTTTTTCCCTTCTATGTAGTTGATAAAAGATTTATTGACGACTCTATTGCCCCCCGTCGTTGGATATTTGCCCGTAAAGTACCAATCGCCTTGGTGGTCGGGACAAGAGGCGTGCAAATCACTAATCTTTTGATAAATGATATTGACTTTAGCGTTAATATTGTTTGGAGTCAATAGCTGGGCTATTTTCTTAGATATCTGAACAGCGCTAAAAGGAGCATAGATAGCTTGTACGTAATTTTCTACTTGCTCATCGGCATCGCAACAGTTCAAACAGTTTTGATATACCTCATCTATAATGTGCTCTTGCCCACTTTCTTTCAGTAGGGTAATAGCGGCTTGAAAAGCAATGAAATCTCCCAACTTAGCCATATCTATACCGTAGCAATCGGGATAACGTATTTGTGGAGCAGAAGATACAATGATAATTTGCTTAGGGTTAAGCCTATCCAAAATGCGTAAAATACTTTGTTTGAGAGTCGTTCCTCTGACAACGCTATCGTCAATCATAACGAGGTTATCCGTAGGCTTAACCGTGCCGTAGGTAATGTCATAAACGTGAGCCACCAAATCGTCTCTACTATCGTCTTGTGTAATGAAAGTACGGAGCTTAGCATCTTTAATAGCAATTTTTTCGGCACGAATACTAGATGACATAATCCTTGTAATGTCTTCTTGACTGGGATTGTCTAAAGCTAGTATTTCCTTGGTTTTTTCTACATTCAAAGCATCGTTCATGCCCTTCATCATACCATAAAAAGAGACTTCTGCCGTATTAGGAATAAAAGAAAATACGGTGTTTTTTAAGTCGTTGTTTATGGTTTTGAGTATGGTAGGACACAGACGTTTCCCCAAGTTCATACGTTCTTGATAAATGTCTTGGTCGTTGCCTCTAGAAAAATAGATACGTTCGAAAGAACAGGCCTTACGTTCCAATTGTGGCTTAACCGAAACCATAGCATAACTACCGTCTTTTTTGACCACTAAGGCATGCCCTCGTTCTATCTCTTTTATGCTATCTGCTGGTACATTAAAAGCGGTTTGTATGACAGGTCTTTCAGAAGTGGCTACTATTATTTCATCATCGGCATAGTAATAGGCTGGTCGTATTCCTGCTGGGTCTCTCAACACAAAAGCATCGCCATGTCCGAACATTCCACACATGACATATCCACCGTCCCAATGCTTAGCCGAATTGGTCAATACATCATGTATGTCTAGTTCTTCAGCAATCACTTTAGAAATTTCTTTCTTGCTGTATTCGTCTCGTTTATCGTAATAGATTCTATCGTTTTCTTCGTCTAAAAAATGGCCTATCTTCTCTAAGATAGTTACCGTATCGGCCTTTTCCTTGGGGTGTTGCCCTATCTCTACCAACTGATTGAAAAGTTCGTCCACATTGGTCATGTTGAAATTTCCAGCTAAGACCAATGAACGTGTTCGCCAATTACTTTGACGCAAAAAAGGGTGGCACTGCTCAATGCCATTACCACCATAAGTGCCATAACGCAAATGCCCCAAAAGCATCTCGCCAGTAAAAGCGACGTTTTCTTGCAACCACTTGAAATCATTGAGTTTTTGTGGGTCGGTATTCATCAAATCTACAAATCGCTTGTTGATGTATTCGAATAAATCTTGAATGGGTTTGTTGGCATTAGAACGGTGTCGACTAATATATCGACTACCTAAAGGAACGTCTAGGTTTATAGTCGCTAGACCTGCTCCGTCTTGACCTCTGTTGTGTTGCTTTTGCATAAGCAAACACATTTTGTTAATTCCGTAAAGGGGGGTGCCATATTTTTCAGCGTAGTACTCTAGAGGTTTTCTCAGTCTTAAAAAAGCTATTCCACATTCGTGCTTAATGGCATCACTCATAGAGGTACATATTTTGAATGGCAAATGTAAGTCATTTCTTACAAAAAATTAGATTTTTTCATACCCAACCAGTGCAGCACATTTTTACACCAAATATCTTGTCCTTCTTGTTCACTTAACACCCCAATCTCAACAGCATAATCCAATACTCTACCAGGGTATGACGTGCCTACACCTTCCATTTCTCCTAAAGGGTAAGGGTCGTCTAAACCCATCATTATTTGACTAGCTCCCACTCGTTTTTTGAGTAAGTCAAGGGTGTACGAATCGTGTACCAAAGTATCGAAAAATAGATTTTTGTGTCCTAATGTTTTTCTGGGGTCTTCCAATTCTTCGAAGATGTCTGGACGACCGTCAAAGCCTTGTATCCTTCTACCATAATTGGCAATGCCTAACATTCCTCCGTGAGCAAAACTAGTACGCATATTGGGGAATTTATTGGGTAAGTCTCTAAGTGTGAAAAGGTGTAAGGTGTCGGCACATTGTGCCATCATCCACACCAAATGAAAACGCCAATATTGATTTTTTAATGCTATCATTTTCTCCCCATCGTAAGGGTGTATTTGAACAGCTAGTCCGTATTTATTGGCCAATTCGTATATGGGGTCAACATCCGATTCGGCAGTAGATAACCACTCGCCTTTGGCATTTAGAAAGTGGGTAGGCAAACAGAGTACTTTTAAGCCCAATTGTACACATCGCTCAATTTCCTTGAGTGCAAAGTCCATATACAAGGGCTGAACCACAAAACCACAAGTAAACATATCGGGGTGGTCGGCTTGTACTGAAGCATTAAAGTCGTTTTGAAAACGGATAACATCGAAACAATCTTGCTCGTCCCATCCGTTACAGTACAATTGAGATAAACACAACATGACGCTATGGTCAATTTGGTATTGATGCATCCATTCTATTTTCTCTTTGATAAAAAAACTAGGGTCACTAATTGGTCTGGACCAATCGCCTTGCCTCATAAACTTTTTGTCTTCATCAATCCAAAATAGTTTCTTGTCCTTCATAAATTTTGGAATCTGAGAAGGCTCAGGCAATATGTGTCCGTGTCCATTTATTCGCATATTGTCTATTTAAATAAACTTTTCATCTACCTCCATCACTTCGCCAGTAACTGGACATGTTCTCAACTTTTCATTAGTGTAAAAGCGTTTAAACACGGGTAAAAAATCTTTTTCAATATTCGTCAAATGAAAGTACTCCTCGTATAAAAGATGATTGGCAGTATCAGAAAACCACATTAAACCGTCCTTGTCATTTTCGCCCCTTTTTCTTTCAATAACTAAGCCTACAGAACCTTCTGACCTAATAGGAGAGTGTGGGATTTTGCCCGGCAAAAGAAACATTTCTCCCTCTTTAATAGGTATTTCAACCGCTTTTCCTTCGTGCTGGATTTTAACGATAATATCTCCCTCGATTTGATAAAACAACTCTTCTGTTTCGTTGTAATGATAATCTTTTCTGGCGTTTGGGCCTCCGACTATCATAACGATAAAGTCTCCGGCTTCTAAGTATAAATTTTTGTTTCCTACTGGTGGTTTGAGTAAATCTCTGTTATCTTCAATCCATTGGTGTAAGTTAAAAGGCGCTTTGAATGACATAGGTAATCGTTTTGTTTGTTCAGCAAGTTACACAAATTTGGCTATTTTTGGGGCTATGGATTTAGACTTATTAGGCAAAAATGCCCTTGTTTGTGGTAGCACTCAAGGAATTGGAAAAGCCGCTGCCCTAGCTTTAGCTAAAATGGGCGCTACCGTATTTCTTCTAGCTAGGAATGAAGAAAAACTTAAAGAAGTAAAAAGTCAGCTCGACAACAGCAAAGGTCAAAATCACGACTACCTATGTGCCGATTTCTCTGATGTAAATAAGGTGAAAAGCGTAGCTCAAAAGTTAGAGCATAAAAATATACACATACTTATAAATAATACGGGTGGACCAGCAGGCGGACCTATTACCTCAGCCCAAAGCGAGGATTTTGAAAAAGCTTTTCAAATGCACGTGGTATGCAACCAAATCTTATCTCAAGCTGTAGTAGAAAGCATGAAGAAAGCCTGTTATGGTAGAATCGTAAATGTGATTTCTACCTCTGTAAAAGTCCCTATTAATGGCTTAGGTGTATCCAACACTATTAGGGGTGCAGTAGCAAGTTGGGCAAAAACGATGGCCAACGAATTGGGACAATATGG
>CAJWHN010000030.1 GCA_913041085.1 uncultured Flavobacteriales bacterium
GTGTCGGGGTGGCAGGATTCGAACCTGCGACCTCCTCGTCCCAAACGAGGCGCGATAACCGGGCTACGCTACACCCCGAAATAAGGCTGCAAATCTAAACAAATAATCAAGACAGCCAAATTAATTTCAATACTGCGGAGAGAGGGGGATTCGAACCCCCGATACCGTTACCGGTATAACACCTTAGCAGGGTGCCGCTTTCAGCCACTCAGCCACCTCTCCAAAAGAACGAGGCGCAAATTTATAGGATTTACATTGTTTCGCAAAGGTTTTTTATTTTTTATTTATTTAGACTATAAATTCGATAATTGCATAGCTTATAAATGATTCGGAATGTTATATTTGCATAAACTCAAATTCTACGTTTATGTTGAATAAGATATTTGCTACTTTAATAGTTGCTATTACATTATCCGCCTGTGTTGATAGCAGAGATTTATCACAAAACATTGTTGTTGCTCATATTTCATCAAACCCTGATGGTTTGCACCCGTATAATGATAATTCGGTTATGCGTTCTTTCATTTTTGAGCACACACAAAAAACTTTAGTAAAGTTAGATGTTAGTTCTTTAGAATATATTCCATCTCTAGCTAAATCTTTACCAGAAATTTCTGATGATGGACTCTTGTATCACTATGAGTTGAGAGATGACGTCAGATGGGATGACGGAAGTGAATTGACTGCAAAAGACATTGAGTTTACGACTAAATTACAATTGTGTCCACTTACTGATAATGCCAACGTAAGAGGTAACTACTCTTCAGTAATAAAGGATATAATTCTATATCCTAACGAGCCAAAGAAATTTACTATGGAAGCTTTTGGAAAAAATGTTACCAACCCTAATATATTCTCAGAGGTCTACATTCAACAGAAAGCGCATTGGGACCCAGATGGAATATTGGATGATTTAACATTTGAAAATATCCACAGTGATAATTTTAAAGAAAAGAAAGAATGGTCAGATTGGTTTAATGCTTTTAATCACGGAGACAATCGCTATCAACCAGAAAGACTAGTAGGTTTAGGACCCTATCAAATTAGTGAATGGGAATCAGGTTCATACATCATAGCTAGCAGAAAAGACAATTGGTGGGGTGATAACGATACACTTATCTATAATCAAAATTATCCTGAACAAATCATTTTTAAGATTATTACTGATGACGCCTCTGTATTTTTATCTTTAAAAAGTCAGGGTTTAGATGCAACTAATAGAGTAGGGACTTCTAAATTATTCAAGCTACAAAAACACAATTACTTTAATGAGAATTATCATTCAGCCTTTTTAGACCAATATTCATACTATTATGCTGGTTTGAATATACGTCCTGATGGTATAAAGCGTAAAGAATTTTTTACTGACGTAAAAGTACGTAGAGCGATGGCTCACTTGGTGCCTGTCGATGAAATTGTAGAAGTATTACTTCATGGTGAAGGGTCTAGGCAAGTCGCTCAGTTGTCCAATCTTAAAAAGAACTACAACGATACTTTAGAGTTGATTAAATTAGATTTAGAAAAAGCCAAGCAATTATTAGACGATGCTGGTTGGATAGATACAGACGATAATAACGTTAGAGATAAAATAGTCAATGGCGAGAAACTTCAACTCAGTTTTGAATTGAGTTATATGAGTGGTGCTGCTTCCAAAGAAACCGCTTTAATGATAAAAGAAAGCATGTGGAGAGCAGGAGTGGAAGTTAAGCCAAACCCTATGGATTTCACCTTGTTTTACAAAAACGCTCAAGAGCACGATTTTGATATGATGCTTGGAGGTTGGGGTGGTTCTGCTTCTTATTCCAACCCTTACCAATTATGGCATACTTCTTCTTGGGCAAACAAAGGTTCTAACTTTTGTGGTTTTGGAGATGCTTACAGTGACTCTTTAATTGACGCTGCAAATGCTGCCATTGATCCAGAAGAACATCGAAATGCCATATGGCAATTACAAGCTAAGATATATGAAGACCAACCTTATGTATTTATGTACAGTCCTAAGCGTAAAATAGTCATTCATAAGCGTTTCGATAATGCCGATATGTACTATGAAAAACCTGGTTTTGTTTTACATAATTTTAACCTTAAAGAAAGCTTTAAGACTAAAGTCCCAATGCCCTAAAAATTTAATAATATGTTAAAATACTTAGCGAAAAGGATACTCATTTTTATACCGACATTGTTAGCCATTTCATTATTGGCTTTCATTATTAGTATAAGTGCACCAGCCGATCCTGTAGAAAAATTATCTAGCTCTGCCGACAAGGAAGGGGCAGCTAATCAGCAATCTAATGCAACTAAAAAAACTAAGCAAGAATTACGAAAAAAATTAGGTCTAGATTTACCAGTTTTCTATTTCAGTTTTGGCTCAATAAGTGATTGCGATACACTCTACAGAGTTGCAGATAAAGATCACTCAGCATGTCTAGCAGAGTTATCTAATTATTATGGTAATTGGGAAGATGTTTCCAGTTATTTTCATCAACTAAATGTAGCTCAACTCAGTCATAGTAAGCTTATTTTAGATGATATCTTTGAGATGAATAAAGATGCAGAGGGGCGACCTAATTATTCTAAAAATGAAATCAATGATGTTATTACTGAATCTAATTTTGAAATCAATTCAATGTTAGAAACAGCCAATCCTAATGTGATAGCATCAAAATTTAGTTCTTTAGATACACTTTATAGCAATTATGCCTTTTTATCTCCTATAAAAAAGGAGTTTGAACAATCCAAGTTGTTATATAATGATATGCTCAGCAAGCAATCTTCTTGGAAAAGCTATATTCCTAAAATCATATGGTATGGTTCAAAAAATCAATATCATTTTTGGTTGTTTGGTGATGGTGAACAACGTAAAGGAGTAGTAAGGGGAGACTTTGGTTTTTCTTACATCGATAGTCAGCCTATCAATACTAAAATATGGAGTAAGGTATGGATTTCCTTTTCCTTTTCTCTGTTATCGGTTCTGTTTGCTTATTTAGTCAGTATTCCACTAGGAATATATTCAGCTTACAAAAAGGACACTAAATTCGATAGGATTACATCTATTGTGGTGTTTGTATTGTATTCAATGCCTAGCTTTTTTATTGGTGTATTGTTATTGTACACCTTTGCTAATCCAGATACATTAAGGTGGTTCCCTGTTTCGGGAATACAAGACCCTACATTATACGACCCTAGTTGGTCTTTCTTTGAAAAAGCAGCACATAGAGCACCTTATTTTATTCTACCATTGATTACTTATACTTATAGTTCTTTTGCATTTTTAAGTAGAATTATGCGTGTTGGTGTAATAGATGTATTTGGACAAGATTATATACGTACAGCACGAGCTAAAGGACTTGGTGAAGGCAAAGTAGTAATGAAACACGCTTTAAGAAACTCCTTATTACCAATAATTACTGTTTTTGCTAATATTTTTCCACTAGCTATCGGTGGTTCGGTAATTATAGAAACGATTTTTACAATACCCGGTATGGGATTTGAGATATACAGTTCAATACTCAATTCAGACTATCCGATGATAGTTGCCGTATTTACTATTATTGGTTTTCTAACTATGATCGGTTATTTAGTAGCTGATATCCTTTATGCAGTTGTAGACCCTAGAATTTCTTACAAATAAAACTATGGAACAAAGAGATTTTTCATTTAAAAAATACGCTTGGCAGCAGTTTAAGAAAAACAAACCTGCCCTGATATCCTTATACATTTTGATTGCATTAGTTTTTATAGCCTTATTTGCGCCTGTAATAGCTAACGATCAGCCCTTATATTGTAAATACAAAGGAGAAACCTTTTATCCTGCATTTTCCACTTTGGTTAATCCATCTAAGTTAGATTCCGTGGTGAATCCAGAAACAGGTCTTGCTGAAGTACTTCAGTTTGATATTACCGATTGGAGGAAGTTAGACCTTGAAAAGGTAATGTGGGCACCTATACCTTATTCTCCTGATAAAGGCGATAGATATAACCGAGAGTACGTTTCCCCTTTTGACGAACAACGTTACAAGAATAGTGATAATCAAATTGTAGCTATTCCTAATCGCCTAAGACACATTATGGGAACTGATAACATAGGACGTGATTTAGCATCAGGACTAATTCATGGTACTCGAATATCATTGTTGGTAGGAGTATTAGCTATGGGTATAGCGAGTATTATTGGAGTCTTTTTAGGGGCTTTGGCTGGTTTCTTTGGTGATAGAAATTTATTAATGCCTCGATCTAAATACTACTTTACACTATTGGGAGTTTTCTTAGCTTTCTTTTATGGTTTTGGTGTTAGAAAATACACTTTAGCAAATGCCTTTACTTCAGGTAATGGAATTTGGGAACTTGTCATCTCTTTAATTTTAATTGCTGCTATCATTGTAGGAATGCGTCTTCTTTCTATAGTCTTCAAATTCGGTTGGTTAGCTAAAGAGGTTAGTGTACCAATTGATACTTTTGTTTCTAGAGGTATTGAGATTTTAAACTCAATTCCTAGATTAATTTTAATCATTACGATATCGGCTATTTTCGTAAGAAGTATATGGTTAATTATGGTAATCATTGGTCTTACTTCATGGACTGGTATAGCACGTTTTACTAGAGCTGAGTTTTTACGTATCAGAGAGTTAGAATACGTTCAAGCGGCTAAATCCTTAGGTTATTCTAATTTTAGAGCCATTGCTAAACATGCACTTCCTAATGCATTAGCACCAGTATTTGTGTCAATTGCCTTTGGTGTAGCATCAGCAATCCTTATAGAAAGTTCTTTATCTTTTCTAGGAATTGGTGTTCCAGATGATGTAGTGACGTGGGGGTCTTTGCTTAATTTAGGGCGTCAAGAGTTTGAGGCGTGGTGGTTAGTTATGTTCCCAGGATTTGCAATATTCTTAACTATTACCATCTATAATTTGATAGGTGAGGGGCTAAGAGATGCACTTGACCCTAGATTGAAAAGCTAATTATTGGTGCAATTCCTTTTGTAAGAATTCTTTGAGTTGATTGGCAGATAGGCTAATCTCTAATTGCCCTTTGTATGCAACCGAAATTTTACCCCTTTCTTCAGAAACAACAACAGCAATAGAATCGGTATTTTCGGTAATACCAGCTGCTGCTCTGTGTCGCATACCTAAATTTGAAGGAAAGCTATCGTTTTCTATAGTAGGAAGAACACATCGAGCTGCCTTAATAGTATCGCCAGTGATAATAACTGCACCATCATGTAAAGGACTATTCTTGAAAAAAACACTCTGCAAAAAGATATTGGATGTTTTAGCGTTTATTATTTCGCCAGTTTCAATATAATTTGGCAATCCATTTTCTCTAGTGATAACTATAATAGCGCCAGTTTTAGTTTTTGCCATTTCATCACATGCCATAACAATGTCTGAAATTTTTACTTCTGCAGCAGTTTCGTCATTTATCCAATTGAATTTTAAAACTCCATCTTTAGAGAAAAATTTAGTATTTCCTATCATCAATAAAAAGCGTCTTAATTCTTGCTGAAAAACAATAATGACTGCTAACACACCAACACCAATAAACTGCCCTAAAATTTCACTTAAAAGCTCCATTTGTAAGGCTTCTACCAACTTCCAAAGTAAATATATGGCTGCAATACCAATAAAAATACGAATGGCTACAGTACCTTTTATCAATTTGTACAATTGAAATAGCAGAAATGCTACCAGTAAGATGTCTAAAATGTCTAATATGTTAAATTCTAAGAAACCCATTTATAATTGGTTTTTGGCGAAGTTAATTAATTTTACACATTCAACAGCTTCTTTTACATCGTGTACCCTCAGTATTGATGCCCCCTTACTTAAACACAAAGTATGAATAGCGGTTGTTCCGTTGAGTGAATTTTTAGCATCTGTTTCCAATACTTTATATACCATTGACTTTCTTGAAACACCAACTAATAGGGGAATTTCTAGAGTATGAAGTTTCTCTAGATTATTTAACAATTGGTAGTTGTGTTCAAGCGTTTTGCCAAATCCAAATCCAGGGTCAATAATGATTTTACTTAGACCTTTTTGTTGTAGTGTTTTAACTTTGTTTAAAAAATAGTTCACCACTTCTTTTTCTATGCAATTATAATGTGGATTGTCTTGCATAGTTTGTGGATTGCCTTGCATGTGCATCATAATGTAAGGAACATTTAAATCTGCAACAGTATCAAACATTTGTGGGTCTAAGTTTCCAGCAGAAATATCATTGATTATATCTGCGCCATTATCAATACTTCTTCGAGCAATTTCTGAGCGAAAGGTATCTACAGAAAGTATAGCTTGAGGAAATTCTTTGTTAATAATTTGTAGTGTTTTTTCTAATCTTTGCCACTCCTCATCATGACTAATGTGTTTAGCCTTAGGTCGTGAAGAATAGGCTCCTATATCAATGATTTTAGCTCCATCATCGAGCATTTTTTCAGTTTGAAGAAGTGCTTTTTTTATGGAATTGTGTTGTCCACCATCATAAAATGAATCGTCAGTAAGGTTTAAAATACCCATTATTACTGATGTTGATAAATCGAGCAATTTTGAATTACATTCTAGCGTTATAAGAGTGTTTAAATTTTTATTTTTAGTCATTCTTCAAATCGAAATTGAAATATGGAACAAACCATTCGTGAATATGTTGTGGCGTCAGCCAAATGTAAGGATATTTTTATCAAAAAAATGAAAGATTATGGTTGTGCTTGGCGTATACTAAGATTATCGTCACTTACCGATCAAATTTTCATAAAAGCCCAAAGAATACGCAGTATTGAGATGAAGGGCTCTCAAAAGGTTGGTGAAGATATAAGAAGTGAATTTATTGGTATTGTCAATTATTCCATCATTGCACTTATTCAGTTAGAGAAGGGTATTGCAGAACAGCCTGATATGGAAAATCATGAAGTACAAGAACTGTATGAAAAATACTACACTGAATCTAAAGAGCTGATGAAGTCTAAGAATCACGATTATGGAGAGGCTTGGCGAGATATGCGAGTCAGTTCTTTGACCGACTTGATACTTCAGAAACTTCTAAGAGTTAAGCAAATAGAAGATAACCAAGGTAAAACCTTGATTTCTGAAGGAATTGACGCTAATTATTTTGATATGATCAACTATTCTATTTTTGCACTAATTAAACTTAAATAATATGAAATTTTTAACTTATTTATCTCGATTAATTGTAGGAGTTCTTTTTATCATTTCAGGACTTATTAAAGCCAATGACGCTCTTGGCTTTTCATACAAACTGGAAGAATACTTTTCTGCCGATGTACTCAATTTAGAATTTTTGATACCACTATCTTTTGTTATGGCTGCAGGTATTTGTATTTTCGAAGTGGTAGTTGGTATAATGGTGCTTATTGGTGCACGCTCTAAACTAGCCAATTGGTCTCTAATGCTAATGATTGTATTTTTTACTTTCCTAACATTTTATTCAGCATATTATAACAAAGTAACCGACTGCGGCTGTTTTGGTGATGCTATTAAACTCACACCTTGGGGATCATTTAGAAAAGACCTCATTCTATTATTTTTCATTTCCATTCTATTCATAGGGGAGAAACACATCAAAGCCTTATTAAGTCGTAAAATGGAAAATATGTTTTTAGCCATCGTTACTTTTTTCTGTTTTGCTTTTGTTGTCCATACCTACAGACACTTACCAGTAAAAGATTTTAGACCTTATGCTGTAGGCAATAACATAACGGAGGGTATGAAAACCTGTAATGAGTTAGAATTAGCATGTGCCGAAGAAGCCTATTATTATGTCGTAAAAAACAAAGCGACCGGAGAGGTTTCAGAGATGCTTTCTACAGATTATCAAGATAAGTGGGAAGAATTTGATTTTGTCGAAGCGACAGATAAAATCATTGTATTGCAAGAGGGTTACGAGCCACCTATTCATGATTTTTCAATTTCTAAAGATGGTGCTGATTATACCTATTCGGTGTTAGATGAAGATAATGCATTTCTATTGGTCTGTTACAACATCGATAAAACTTCTGCTTCTGCACAAGAACAAATCAATGCTTTTTATGCCGATTGTCAAACTGCAGGAATTTCTTTCTATGCTTTGTGTGCCTCGAGCGATGACAATATTTTAGCTTTTGCAGAAGAAAACAATATAGAATATCCATTTTATTTTACAGATGAAACCACTTTAAAAACGATGATTCGTTCAAATCCAGGTTTATTGTATCTGCAAAAAGGAACAATTTTGGGTAAATGGCATCATAATGATTTCCCATCTTTAAGTGATATAGAAGTTCAATAATTAGTTTTGTTAGCATTTGTCATCAAGCGTTTGAGTTATGGTTTCCTAGTTATTTGGGGAGTAGTAACTGTAGTGTTTTTACTCTTTAATGTTTTGCCTGGTGACCCTGCAAGAATGATGTTAGACCAAAGGGAAGATGCTGAGCAGTTGAAAAATATAAGAGCCAAATATGGCTTTGATAAGCCACTTTCTACTCAATATGCTTTATACCTCAATGATTTGTCTCCTATATCATTACACTCACAAGAACTTGATGATTATTCTAACCTTAAATCCAAAGCATATAGCTACTTTAAATTATTTTCTACCAAACATACAGATGTCGTAATCAAGTTTCCTTTTCTAAGGACATCTTTTAAAAAGTCGGGTAAACTAGTTAGTCATATTATTTCTGACACATTACCCAATACGGTTGTCCTAGCACTTTCTTCAATACTTATTGCTATTGTACTTGGTATTTTCATAGGGATATTGGCTGCTATCTTCAAAGACAGTTGGATTGACAAGTTGGCTCTATTTTTTGGAGTCTTAGGAATGTCAGTTCCATCGTTTTTTTCAGCTATACTAATCGCTTGGTTGTTTGGTTTTGTGTTGAACCACCTTACAGGCTTAAATATGACTGGTAGTTTGTACTCGGTAGATGATTATGGAAGGGGAGAGTTCCTAAGTTTATCTAACCTTATTCTTCCAGCTATCACACTAGGTGTAAGACCTTTAGCGGTTATTATACAATTGACAAGGGCATCTTTTATAGAAACCTTGACTCAAGATTATGTGCGTACGGCTTTTGCGAAAGGTTTAAGTTTTGTTAAAGTGTTGAGAAAGCATATTTTAAAAAACTCACTAAATCCGGTAGTTACAGCCGTATCGGGTTGGTTTGCTAGTTTATTAGCAGGGGCTGTTTTTGTGGAATACATTTTCGCATGGAATGGTATAGGCAAGGAAATTGTCGATGCATTAAATCAATTAGACTTACCCGTAGTAATGGGAAGTGTATTGACTATTGCGCTAATGTTTGTAATTATTAATATTGTGGTTGACCTTATTTATGGATGGTTAGACCCTAGAATTAGAATGAGTTAAAATGAGAAAGAAAATTATAGCAGGAAACTGGAAAATGAATAAAAATTTAAGTGAAGGTACTGATTTGGCTAATGAATTGTCAGAAATACTGACGTCATCTTCAACCGATGTGGAAGTAATTTTGGGAGTGCCTTTTACACACCTTGATAAGGTAGCCTCTATTTCCGATAAGTTTAGTGTAAGTGCTCAAAATTGCAGTGCTCAAGAAAGTGGTGCTTATACAGGAGAAATATCTACTAAAATGATACTATCTACAGGGGCTAAATACGTCATTCTAGGGCATTCAGAAAGAAGAGCATATCATCAAGAAAATAATGCCGATTTAGTTAAAAAAGTAGATTTATGTTTGTCGGATAATTTGAAGGTTATCTACTGTTGTGGAGAATTACTTTCTGAAAGAGATTCAGGTAATCATTTTGAGATAGTTAAATCACAAATTGAAGAGGCTTTGTTTCATTTGTCTGCCGAGCAGATATCTAGAGTAGTAATAGCCTACGAACCGGTTTGGGCTATTGGAACTGGCGTTACAGCTAGTTCAGCACAAGCCCAAGAGATGCACGCCTACATTCGTTCAATATTTACGGATAAATATGGTGTAGATGTACCACAAGCTCTATCCATTTTATATGGAGGGAGTTGTAAGCCTAGCAATGCTCAGGAAATCTTTTCTAAAGAAGATGTTGATGGAGGTTTGATTGGTGGAGCATCTTTAAATGCTAATGACTTTAGTCAAATTATAAACGCATTTTAATGAATTATAAAGAAGTTATATTTTCATTTCAACCTCTGCAACCTTGGAGTGAAATTCTTGTAGCCTATCTGTCCGACCTTCATTTTGAAAGCTTTGAGGATATCAACGAAGGAGTAAGAGCCTATATTAAAGAAGATGATTTTAACTTCTCTGATATAGAAATTATTTGTAGTCAATTGGATTGCAAGATTGACATCAATCATAAAGTTATTAAGCAAGAAAATTGGAATGCCAAATGGGAATCTGATTTTCCACCCATAACTATAGGGAGTAAGTGTGGTATTCGAGCTGATTTTCATGAGCCACTAGAAGTAGAGTATGAAATTATTATTACCCCAAAAATGTCCTTTGGAACAGGACATCACGCTACAACTTATGGTATGATGGAGGCTATGCTAAGCCTAAATTTTCAAGAAAAGAAGGTGTTGGATATGGGCTGTGGCACAGCAGTATTGGCAATATTAGCGCACCAATTAGGTTCTAATAAGGTCGATGCTATTGACATTGAAGAATGGGCTTACAATAATGCACTAGAAAATATTAGTATGAACGGAAGTTCAAACATAGTTGTGCATAAAGGTGGTAAAGAAAAAATTGAAGGAGAGTTTGATATAATTTTAGCCAATATCAATAGAAATATCTTGATTCAAGATATGTATACATATTCTAGCCATTTGCTTCAAAATGGATTGATTTTGTTTAGTGGTTTTTACGAACAAGATTTAGACTTGATAAAGCAAGAAGCTAAGAGACAAGGATTAAAATATATCAGTCATAATTCCAAAAATAATTGGGTAACAGCAAAATTTCAAAAACTATGAAAGCTATTAAAAAACTAACTTTTCTATTATCATTTTTCATTTTAGTATCCTCTGTCTACGCACAATCAAACAAAAGGTTAAGGGCATTTACCGATGACAATAAGGTCTTTTTAGAGGAAATCAATACCTTTATGCTGACGGGTTCTGCCTCTGAATACACTAAGAAAATGATGAAAAAGTTTTCTAAGATGTGGAAAGGTAATACCTTTTCTTCTGATAAAAAATCTTCTATCATTGATTTATCCAACAAAATGTTGAAAGACAGAAAAAGACCAACTCATTTTGAATCTTTATTGCAAGCTTTAGTATCATTTACATCTGCTGAATCCTTTGACACTCAGTTTAATAACTGGTCAGCTTCAGCCAGTTTATTGATTGAAACTTCTCCAACATCTAGATTGCTAAAATTTTACTCCCTTTCTTATGATTTATTTTCTAAGAAAACACTTTTTAGAAACCGTTCTTTGAGTTGGTACACTTCTAGCTTAAACTATCAGTTCGCTATAGAAGATAGTGTGCCGGTTATTAAATTCAATCAACCCATAGATTTGATGTGTATTGCTAGACAAGACACTATGAAAATAGCCCAAACTAGCGGTACATTTTACCCTATTAGAGGTTTATGGCGAGGAAATGAAGGTTTAATAGATTGGCGTAAGGCAGGCTTTAGTTTTGCCGAAGTTTATGCCGAACTTTCAGAATATTCTATTGCTCTTAAAAAACCTAGCTTTTCAGCAGATTCTGTACGTTTTTATAATTTAATGGTATTTGATGATAAACCAATATTAGGTAGTCTTGAGAATAAACTGGTTGAAAGGAATAAGAAGGATAGTAAAGTAACTTATCCTAAATTCGATTCTTACGATAAGAAAATTACTCTTTCTGATTTAATTGAAGATGTAGATTTTGAAGGGGGTTATTCTCTGTATGGCAATCGTTTTATATCAAAGGGAGGAGATGGTCAATTAGCAAGTTTAATATTTTATCGCAATGGTCAGCAATTTGTTCGTATTTCCTCGGAACGAATAGCAATTACTGGAAAGCGAGTATTGGCATCCAATGCTTCTGTAAAAATTATTTTAGCTAATGACTCTATTACCCACCCAGCTTTAAATCTTATATATGACCAAGAAGATAGACGCTTAGATTTAATTTCTGATGACGATGGTATATCTTCTGCTCCTTACATTAATTCGTATCACGATTTGGATATGCGTTTTCAGAAGCTAGGTTGGAACATCGATGACGATGAAATTATTTTTGGAACCTTACCAGCTAATACTAGTCAGCCTGCTTTTTTTGAGTCCAATAGGTATTATACTGAAAAACATTTTGATGCATTACTAGGGATAGACGCTCAACACCCTTTAGTTAGAATTAACAATTTTAACAAAGAATATGGTATCAATAATATTTTCTTAATTGACGATTTTGTTAGGCTTTCGGACTATTCTGATGATCAAGACATTCGTTTTTTGATGAATTTAGCTAAGCAAGGTTTTATCACCTACAATTCTGGTTTAGGAACAGTAGGAGTAAAAGATAATGTTCTTCGCTATCTTATGGCTAAATCAGAGAAGGAAGACTACGATGTTATTCGTTTTAAATCCAGTGCACCAAAAGACAATGCCAATGCTATTTTGGACATAAACACTATGGACTTAAAAGTTTTTAACGTTAAGCGAGTTCAGTTGAGTGAAGTAAGAGATGTAATAGTTCTACCTACTAAGCAACAAATTGTAGTTAAAGAAGGGCGTAATTTCACTATGGGTGGACGATTAATAGCAGGAGAAGGAGGTCGTTTTAGAATAAAATCAGAAGATATAACCTTTAACTACGAAGATTTTAGACTCTACTTTAAAGACGCCTCAACAGAGGTTTGGATTCCTAACAATCAGCAGAAATACAATGAAAAAGGGGAGTTGGTATTAGAGCCTTTAGAGAATGAAATTACTATTGCTAATGGCGAATTGTTGGTCGATACAACCATCAATAAATCGGGTATATGGAAAGAAGATTATCCCCAATATCCAATCATCAGAAGTTATGACCGTTCTAAGGTATTTTACGACCAAGAAGAAATATTTTCTGGAGTGTATGATAGAGAGCGTTTTTACTTCGATATAGACCCTTTTGAAATAGATTCTTTAGATTCATACAACCGTTCTTCGCTTAGTTTTCCTGGTGAGCTGAATTCGGCCAATATTTTCCCAAGTTTTAGAGAAGAATTAAGAGTGCAGGAAGATAATGCGTTAGGATTCAAGATTGATATTCCAGAAACGGGCTATCCTTTGTATGGCGATAAAGGTCAATTCCATGCCAACAATAGATTATCATTAGACAAATCTGGATTAAGAGGTAAAGGAGGTTTTGATTATTTATCTTCGACTACACAGTCTGACGATTATATATTCTTCCCCGATTCTATGAATTCCCATGCCAATACATTTGATCTAGAAAGAACAGCTAATATTGCTGAATTCCCTCAGGCTAGTGGTAAAACTATATATGAGCATTGGCGACCTTATGATGACGTTCTTGTGGTAGAAAAAAAGACCGAAGATTTGGTATTGTATTCTGCCAAAGCAACACTTGATGGTCGCTTTTATCTTCGCCCTACTGGACTTACAGGAGCAGGTAATGTTTATTTAGAAGATTCCGAATTAAGTTCTAATTTACACTACTTCAATCATAATGAATTTAATGCCGATACAGCCGATTTTGTCTTGCACCGTTCTGATGATTTCAAAGCTATTGCTTTTGAGTCTGTAAACTTGCGCACGGAGATTAATTTATTAGAAAGAACAGGTACATTCCAATCTAACGGTAACAATTCTTTTGTGGCATTTCCTGAAAATCAATACATCTGTTTTATCGATGAGCTAAAATGGTTTATGGATAGAAGTTTGGTTGAATTGGGTGTTTCTGAGGGAGGAAGTGGTTCTAGGTTTGTTTCTACTCACCCCGAGCAAGATTCCTTGTCTTTTGTTTCTAGAAAGGCCTCATATAGCTTAAAAGATTATATTATAGAAGCTGAAGAGGTTTATGAGATACTAGTTGCTGATGCAGCTATTTATCCCGCTGATGGTTCTGTTACGGTCGAGACAGGAGCAATAATGAGAAGTTTTAAAGGTGCTTCTATCTTGGCGAATAGAGATAAACGCTATCACGAATTATTTGATGCTGATGTAACGATACATGGTGGTAAAAGCTATGCTGGTCGTGCTTCCGTAAATTACAAGGGTATAGGTGTTGATGAACAATTGATTCGCTTTGATTCCTTGTATGTCGATAGTGTCTATCAATCCGTAGGTATTGGAACCATTAACCCAGATAGAGGGTTTAAGTTTAATCCTCAGTTCTCTTACAAAGGTTCTGTTAAGATGGAAGGTTCTATGAAGGAATTTTATTACGATGGTGCTTTTCAAGTGCAACACGAATGTTACTTAGTCAAAGACGGTTGGGTTAAGTTCAGCGATTACGTTGGGGTAGAGGACATACAGTTGCCAATAGGAGGTGAAGTACTTGATGAGAATGGTAAGAGCTTGTATGTAGGTCCTATCATATCAGAAGATAGAATTTATCCAGCTTTCCTTTCTTCACTAGAGCAAGAAACGGATTTGGTCATGATGCCTATTAATGGTTATTTATCTTATAACCCTGGACGTTCTATGTTTATAGTAGAAGATAAAACCGATTCTTTATCGAGTAAATTTACGATGACCAACGCAGGCTGTATAATGAAAGGAGAAGGAGAGTTCAATTTAGGTCTTGATTTAGGACGTGTAGAGCTTTCTACTATTGGTAATTTCAACTTCAATGCTGTAGAGAATACCTTCAAAACTAAGTGTATGTTATCCTTAGATTTTTATATGAGCAAAAACGCTATGGAATTTATGGGACAAGATTTGTTTGACGACCCTATGGCTGATGAGTTAGAGATGAAAGAAAGTTTTTACGTTCCTAATTTTAACAGAATTTTACAAAATGAGGATTTATCTTTTGAATATGAGATGTATGGACAGTTTGAAAAGCTACCATCTAAACTAAAGAAAACCCTTTATTTCTACGATGTTAATCTAGAATGGGATCAAGAAAATTCAAGCATTATGTCTAAAAAGATGTTAGGCTTGGGTAATGTTAATGATTTCCAAATCAATAAGCTATACAAAGGACGATTGGAGCTCAACAAAGATTATTCTGGTGACATCTTTAATGTCTATTTAGAAACAGATATTGGCGAGTGGTATTTCTTTACTTACTCTAATGAGGTATTACTCAGTCGTTCTTCTATAGAAGATTACAACATCGGTATTTTGGAAGTGAAATCCCAACAAAAGAAGCTACCAGCTGCCAAGGGACAAGCCCAATACCAATACGATTTGTCTTCAGAAACGGATGTTGATAACTTCAAAAAACGATTCTTTAGGTAGTATTCAATCTTTGTATTTTTAGCGACCATGCTTACAGGCTCAAATATTGTTTTTCTCTTGCTGGCCTACCTATTAGGTTCAGTGCCTTTCAGTATTATAGCAGGTAAGTTGCTAAAGGGTATTGATGTCAGGGAATACGGTAGTGGTAATGCTGGAGCAACCAATACCTTTAGGGTACTTGGAAAAACTGCTGGAATACCAGTTTTACTACTTGACGTTCTCAAAGGCTATTTAGCCGTCAATTTGGTGTGGTACACTTCTTATGTACCATCTACCGAGATATACATTAACTTACAACTTACTTTTGGTATAGCCGCAGTTTTGGGGCATGTTTTCCCCGTTTATGTGGGCTTTAGAGGAGGCAAAGGAGTAGCTACACTTTTAGGTTTTATGCTCGCTGTATTTCCAGAGGCAGCAATCATAACTATAGTTGTATTTGTTTTGACATTACTCTTTTCAAAATACGTCTCTTTGAGTTCTATTTTTGCGGGTTTATTCTTCCCATTTGGAGTTTATTATCTTTCAGAAACTTTAGTAACTACTATGATGATATTTGCGGTATTTGTACCAATACTACTCATTGCAACCCATCAGAGAAATATAGAACGCTTGGTGCGAGGTGATGAAAATAAGGTCAGTTTAAAGAAGAAGAAATAATTTCATTTTTTTGCCTTCATATTCAATTAGCTATTTATATTTGCAATCGTTTTGGACTCGTAGCATAACTGGATAGTGCACTAGATTACGGCTCTAGAGGTTGGGGGTTCGACTCCCTCCGAGTTCACACATTTTAAAAATCCCCTTGACAATTTCTGTTTTTGGGGATTTTTTTATGCGTTTACTTGAATTAGAACTAGCAGTTTGCTATCTAACTCTTTTCTCTTTTCATACAATTTTATCATCTTAAAGAAGTTGTTTTAGAATACCTATATTCTTAGTAGTTTTGCACTATGTATAAAATTATAATGTGTTTATTTATTTCTGCAGTCGTATTTGCACAAAATGTGACCGATGAGCAAGGTAGAAAACAGGGTAAGTGGTCACAAAATCACGACAACGGACAATTGCGCTATGAAGGTATCTTTGTAGATGATAATCCTTCAGGTATATTTTTGTACTACACAGAACGTGGTGTTCTGAAGGCCAATTTGGAATATTTTAATGAGGGTGAATCTGTTTCGGCACGTTTGTATCATGCCAATGGTAAAGTACAAGCAGTAGGCCTTTACCTAAATGAGCTGAAAGAACAATTGTGGAAGTACTATGATAACAGAGAAAAGCTCGTAAGAGAAGAAAATTACAAAAACGGTAAGTTGGAAGGTCAGACTACCTTATACTATCCTGATGGAAATGTATTAGAAAAGAGTACCTATGTAGCTGATAAAAAAGATGGCGAGAGTTTGCAATACTATAGAAACGGACAATTAAAACTTAGTGCAAACTATAAAGCTGACAAATTGGAGGGCAGTTACACCCTTTACAATTCGGCAGGTGTCAAAAAATACAGTGGTAAATACTTAAACGATATTAAAGATGGCATTTGGAAGTATTACAAAGACGATAAATCCTTTGACTATCAGATAAAATACATCAACGGTATATCACAAGGCAGACAAGATGGATAAGAAAGGAAAAGTATTAGTGGCGATGAGTGGTGGTATTGATAGTACCGTTACGGCTTTGTTGTTGCACGAGCAAGGTTATGAGGTGGTAGGTATTACTATGAAAACTTGGGATTATGTCAATTCTGGAGGCTCTAACAAGGAAACGGGCTGTTGCAGTCTGGATTCTATTAACGATGCCCGTCAGTTGGCAGTAGATTGCGATTTTCCTCATATTATACTGGATATACGCAATGAGTTTGGTGATTACATCATTGATAACTTTGTGGACGAATACATTGCGGGAAGAACGCCTAACCCTTGTGTTTTATGCAATACACACATTAAGTGGGAAGCCTTATTAAAACGTGCCGATCAATTGGGTTGTGAGTACATCGCTACAGGTCATTATGCCCAAGTCAGAGAAGAAAATGGACGTTATGTAGTATCCAAAGGCATAGACGAATGGAAAGACCAATCTTATGTGTTGTGGGGGCTTTCACAAGAGTGTTTGAGCAGAACCATTTTCCCTATGGGACAATACCACAAAGACGATATCAAGCAAATGGCTATTGATAGGGGTTATGAGGAATTGGCGAAAAAGCCTGAGAGTTACGAAATATGCTTTATTCCTGATAACGATTATAGAGGCTTTTTAAAGCGTAAAGTCGAAGGATTGGAAGAAAAAGTCAAAGGGGGTAACTTCATCAATACCAAAGGGGAAGTCATAGGTACTCATGACGGTTATCCCTTTTATACCATTGGTCAGCGTAAATTGGGGGTTTCC
>CAJWHN010000031.1 GCA_913041085.1 uncultured Flavobacteriales bacterium
ATTGGAGGCGTAAGTAATAATAGAGGTTTAGATACAATTCTCGAAGCTTTTGATATTTTAGATAGAAAGAATATTGACTTTAAAATGCACTTTGTTGGAGCTATTTCAGATAAACCTAATTTTGATAAGTATCCTAATCTTTCATATAAGGTCATTTTTTATGGAAGAAAGAATCTCGAAGATGGATATGAAATTTCTAGAAAATGTGTAGCAGGATTGGCGATTTTAAAACCGATAGGTAATTATGTGAAGTCATACCCTACAAAAGTATTTGAGTATATGGCTGTCGGATTGCCTGTAGTAACTTCAAACTTCAGCTTATATAAAGAAATTGTTGAAGATAATGATGTTGGATGGTGTGTTGACCCTAATTCGCCTAATGATATCGCAGACGTTTTAATTGAAATTATTAACACAAAAACTATTGATAAAATTAGTCAAAGGGCAGTTGAACAATCTTCAAATTATTCTTGGAAAAATGAAGAAAAAAAACTTTTGATGTTATACCGTACAATCTTGGAATAAGTTGGAAATAAAAAATAAAAATATCTGGATAATTAATCAGTATGCTGGTTCATCTAATCATGGTATGACTTTTAGGAGTTATTTCTTAGCCAAAGAATTCATAAAGCGTCATAGGGTGACTATTTTTTCAGCTTCTTTTTCTCATGTTATGAGTAATCCGCCATCTGTTTCAAAAACCTATACTGAAGAAAATATTAATGATGTAGAATACCTTTGGTTAAAAGTGCCTGTTTACAAACAATCTAAAAGTTTGAGTAGGTTGATTAGTATGTTTATTTTTTTATATCGTCTTTTCTTTTTAAATGTAAAAAAACGTGATACTCCCGATGTAATCATTGTTTCTTCTACTTCCCCCTTGCCTATCTGGAAGGCCTATTTTTGGGCTAAACGATTTAATGCTAAATTAATTTTTGAAGTAAGAGATATTTGGCCTTTGTCTATAATGGAATTAGGAGGCTTTAAAAAAACAAATCCTTTTGTAGTATTATTACAAATAACAGAAAATTTTGCGTATAAGGTTTCGGATTATGTAGTTTCTGTATTACCAAAAGCATTTGAACATATGAAGCATCACGGTTTAGACTTGCCAAGATTTAAGTATATTCCTAACGGCATTGAAATTAAAACTATGATTAAAACCGACGAGGTTAATAAAGATGTATTTAAAATAGGTTATGCAGGTACATTAGGTATTGCTAATGCATTAAAATATTTAATACATGCGGCTCATCTCATCAAAGAAATTAATATAGAAATTCACTTACTTGGCAACGGTCCTGAAAAGGAGACTTTAATGGAAATAGTAAAGGATAAAAACATTTCTAATGTTTATTTTCATGATGCTGTACCTAAAAATAAGGTTGGCATTTTTCTTTCTAAAATGGATGCCTTATTTATTGGTTGGCATTTTTCTAAAATATATAGATTTGGAATATCAGCTAACAAGTTGTTTGATTATTTAGCATCAGCTAAACCAATTATCCATTCTGTTGATGCAGGTAATGATCCTGTTTTAGAAGCTAAAGCTGGAATTTCAGTAAAGCCAGAAAACCCTAAAGAAATTGCGGATGCTATTTTAAAGCTCTATAAAATGCCAGAGTCAAAACGAAATGAGTTAGGACAAAATGGGAGAGTATATGTAGAAAAGTATCATTCATATGAACAATTAGCCAAACAATATGAGTATTTATTTAATTAGTTTAATTGTCTTAGTGATAATAATGTTGACTTATCTAAAAATCGCCAAGCGATTTGAAATAGTTGACAAACCAAATCATCGCTCTTCTCATGAAATAGTAACAATCAGAGGTGGTGGTATTGTGTTTCCTATTTCTGTTTTTATGTTTTTTATATATAGTGGATTTGAATACCCATTATTTGTATTAGCTGTTTTCATTATTTCAGCCATTAGTTTTACAGACGATATCAAGCCTTTAAATACATCAATTAGGCTGGTAGTCCAATTGATAGCTGTTTTTCTAGTCATATTTCAGCTGTTTCCACAACTGCCTTTAATTTATTCACCAATAGTTTTATTTATACTACTCGGAGGTGTTAATGCCTATAACTTTATGGATGGTATTAATGGAATAACAGCCTCATACAGCCTAGTTTTATTATCTACTTTTTATTACATCAACCAATCGATATTATTTGTAGATTCAGATTTAATAATCTTTGCTTTAATATCCGTAATAGTATTTCTATTTTTCAATTTTAGAACCAAAGCACTTTGTTTTTCTGGAGATGTTGGCAGTTTATCAATAGCATTGCTAATTCTATTTTTACTTTTTAAATTAATTGTTTTCACAGCTCAACCTCTTTACGCTTTATTTTTAATAATTTATGGAATTGATAGTGGATACACCTTAATTAGTAGAAAGTTAAAAGGAGAAAATATCTTTCAACCACATAGAACTCATTTATATCAACAATTAGCTCATCTTAAAGGCTATTCACATTTGTATGTTTCTTTCTTATTTTCTTTTTTTCAGTTAGGTATTAATTATTTGACTATTTTTCACCTACTTAAAATGGAAAATTCAACTATCGGGTCTATAATTTTAGTGATATTAACTATTATAAGTTATAGATTGGTCAAAAACAACTTATAATGAGGGATAGATTAACAAACCTTTCTCGTCAGAAAAAACAAGCTATAATGATTAGCGCTGACGTATGTTTTTTGTTGTTTGCTATATGGCTTTCATTTGCTCTTCGGCTAGGGGACGTTTGGTCAGATAAGCTAGAGTCAAATCTTTGGATATTCATTTTAATTCCTATAGTTTCAATACCTATTTTCATAAAATTAGGACTCTATCGATCTGTCTTAAAGTTTATGGGAACTAAAGTCATAGTTACTGCTTTCCAAGCTATAACCATTACTAGTCTCATATTAGGTTTTGTAATGATGATTTTTAGAGAAGCTGATATGCCAAGAACAGTAATTCTAATTTTTTGGTGTGTTTCAAGTATTCTTATAGTTGTAGGTAGATTTATGTTTAAAGGGTTAATTTATTCTTGGGATAATTATGTGAATAATAGAAAACCAACTATAATATATGGGGCAGGAAGTGCTGGAGCTCAATTAGTTGAAAGTTTAAGAAAAAATCATGAGTATGCACCTATTGCATTTATAGATGATGATGTATCCAAGCATGGTACATTTATTAATTTTACAAAAGTTTATGCCTTTAAAGAATTGAAAAACATTATTGATAAAAGAAATGCTAAAAATATCTTATTAGCAATTCCTTCTTTATCAGCTAACGGTAAAAGAGATTTACTTAAAAAATTATCAAAATATCCTGTTGAGGTAAAGCTCTTACCCTCATTATCTTCTTTAGTGGAAGGAAAGGTATCTATTGAAAATATTAGGCATGTTGAGGTTCAAGATATTTTAGGGAGAGTTCCTGTTGCTCCAAAATCATCACTCTTAAAAAAAAATATTCAAGGAAAAAATATTTTAATTACTGGAGCAGGAGGAAGTATCGGTTCAGAGTTATGCAGACAAATTATAAATTTAAAGCCAAGTAAAATAGTTCTTTTCGACCACTCAGAATTTAATTTATATAGCATTGACTTTGAGCTAAACTCACTGCAAATTAACGATTGTGAAGTAATACCTATTTTATCCGATGTAACTAATTTAAACATGGTAAATTCTGTTATTGCAGAAAATAAAATTGACACCATATATCATGCCGCCGCTTATAAGCACGTTCCTATGGTTGAAAAAAATATTGTTGAAGGTGTATACAATAACGCGATTGGGACTTATAATGTGGCTATGTGTGCCCATGAATGTAAGGTTGAAAATATGGTGTTGATAAGCACAGACAAGGCAGTTCGACCGACTAACATTATGGGGGCTTCAAAACGTTTTTCAGAGCTAATTCTTCAGGGTCTAAACGCTGAAAAAACTAAAACTTGTTTTAGTATGGTGCGTTTTGGTAATGTCTTGGATTCGGCAGGTTCAGTTGTTCCCTTATTTAGAAAACAGATTAAAGAAGGTGGGCCTGTTACAGTTACACACTCTAAAGTTACTCGTTATTTTATGTCCATTCCTGAGGCGGTACAGTTAGTATTACAAGCAGGTGCTATGGCAAAAGGTGGAGATGTATTTGTTCTTGATATGGGAGAGCCAGTTAGAATTTTAGACTTGGCATATAGAATGATTAATCTTAGTGGACTTAGTCCAATAACTAACGAAAATCCTGAAGGAGATATTAAAGTTGTTTTTACGGGGCTTAGGCCAGGAGAGAAATTATATGAAGAGTTACTTATTGGTCATGATGTAATTCAGTCTGAACACCCTCAAATTATGCAAGCCAACGAGGCCAAGCTTTCTTGGGAAGATGTGCAAAAATCTATTAGTGTAATAATGGAGTCACATAAAAATCTCAATGATGAAAATATAAGAAGTCTTCTCCTTGAAAAAGTTGAAGGTTTTAAACCAGTAATCAATTAACTCGATGAAAATTGCCATTTTTGGAACTAGGGGAATTCCAAATCATTATGGAGGGTTTGAGCAATTTGCACAATATTTATCAGAGGGTATGTGCCAAATGGGGCATGAAGTTTTTGTTTATAATTCCCATAATCACCCCTATCAAAAGAAAAAGTGGAATGAAGTGAATATTATTCACTGCTACGACCCAGAGTTTAAGTTAGGTACAATCGGTCAATTTATATATGATTTAAATTGCACCTTAGACTCACGTAAAAGAAATTTTGATATCATTTTACAGTTAGGTTATACCAGTAGTTCAGTATGGAATTGGCTATTTAAACCCACCTCAAAGTTGTTTACCAATATGGACGGGCTAGAATGGAAACGAACCAAATTTTCTAGGCCAGTATCTTTGTTTTTAAAATATGCTGAAAAATTAGCGGTTAAACACAGTGATGTTTTGATTTCAGACTCACTTGGGATTCAAGCTTATTTGCAAAAAAAATATGCTGTGAAATCTACTTATATCCCCTATGGAGCAATCGTTTTTAAATCACCAAATGAAGTTATTCTTAATGAGTTTAAACTTAGTCCATTCAAATATGACATATTAATAGCACGTATTGAGCCTGAAAATAATGTTAAAACAATAATTGATGCTTTCGTAAAATCCAATGTCAAAAGAAAACTCGTGGTAATTGGAAATATGAATACGAAACTTGGAAAAAAAATTCAATCTACTATTGATGATTCTAGACTAATTTTTTTAGGTTATGTAACTGATATGTATAAACTCAATAATTTGAGGTACTATTCAAATATTTATTTTCATGGACACACAGTAGGTGGCACAAACCCTTCTTTACTTGAGGCTATGGCTTCAAACGCTTTAATTTGTTCACATAAAAACATTTTCAATTCATCAATTTTAAACGAGGATGCTATATATTTTACTAATCAAGAACAATTGATTAATACTATTGAATTTTGCCACAAGTCAGATTACCAAAACCTATGTTCAAATAATATCGATAAAATTGAAAAAACATTTTATTGGAAAAAAATAATTTCAGATTATGAGCAGCTTTTGACGGGATTTTGAAATACTTCCTTTTCTTAGTATATTTATGACTATATACCTTAACTCGTTTTTTGATGAATGCAAAAGCACTAAAATTACGTCTTTTCTTTGCTTTAGGTGATGTTTTTCATCTGTGTTTTTCGTTTCTTTTATCCTACAGATTGGTTTTTTACACGATTGATATTTCCGAAAAATATCTTTTTTTGTTAATCATTTTGTGCTTGACTTGGTTGCTTATAGGTTCATTTTTTCGTCTATTTGATTATGATAGGGCTGCCAGAACTGAAATAATGCTATCAAATTTATTGAAAGCCTTTGTTGTTAATGGCTTGTTGATTACAACATTATTATTCACGCTTAAAGCAAATACTTTTTCAAGAGATTATCTTTATTTAACTTTATTTTTAGCATTTGTTTTCTTAATAATTTGGCGTGCTTTTTCGGTTTTGCTTATTAAAAACTATAGAAAATTAGGTTACAATTATAAAAATGTTGTAATCATTGGCTCAGGCAATATATCTTCTAAGCTACATCAGTTCTTTTCAAAAAAAGAACATGGGTATAAGCTATTAGCAATTTTCAATGGAAAAATAAATCATAAAAATTTTAATTGCCCATGTTATAGCATTGATGAATTAGAAAGTTTTTGTGAAAATAATTCTGTAGAAGAAATTTATTATTCCGAGTCTATTGACGATGAATCCACCTTGAGCAAAATGATGCTATTTTGTGATGATAAGATGATTAGGTTAAGAATTGTTCCTAACTTTAATTCATTTAAGCAAAGAAAAATTAAGATAGATTTTTTAGGAGGTTCCCCTGTAATAACACTTAGGGACGAACCTTTGCAGTATGAGTTAAACAGAATTATTAAACGACTTTTTGATATTATATTTTCATTATTAGTTATAATCTTAATAATGACGTGGTTAGTGCCAATAATTGGATTTCTCATTAAACTATCTTCTAAAGGGCCTATCTTTTTTAAGCAAACTCGTTCAGGTCTTGATAACAAAGAATTTACATGCTTAAAGTTTAGAAGTATGACCTTAAACAAGATGTCTGATTTGAAACAAGCGATTAAAAATGATCCAAGAACAACTAAAATTGGTAGTTTTTTACGTAGGACAAGTCTTGACGAAATGCCTCAATTTTTCAATGTCTTAATGGGTGATATGTCTGTTGTAGGGCCAAGACCACATATGCTAAAACACACCAAAGACTACGCTGATATTATTGATGGCTATATGGTTCGTCAATTGGTATTTCCAGGCATAACGGGTTCGGCTCAAGTCAATGGTTTTAGAGGAGAAACAAAGTCTGTAGAAGATATGGAGAATAGAGTCAAATACGATGTTTGGTATTTAGAAAACTGGACTTTATTATTAGATATTAAACTAATATTTTTAACAATAATAAATCTTATAAAAGGAAGTGATAATGCAGTATAGTTTCTCGTGTTTTCGTATCTTTAAATCGTACTTTAAAGCATTCGCCATGAGATTATTATTTTTAATTCCACTCTTTTTATTTAGTACTTATTCTTCTGCTCAGATTATTCAATCTAGTCAAATTTCAAATATCTGCTTAGATTTACAGATTGAAGTTCTACAAGAACCCTTTTGTCAAGGTAGTGTTAATGGAGGTCAATTAAAAGTAAGTGTAAGCCCGGGTTCTGGCTCTGCTGACTATACCTACGAATGGTTTAATGATAACGGAGGCTATCTTCCTGGTGGGCCTCAAACGAATGCTACAACTTTAAGTTTTTTGACTGTCAATGAAACTTATTGGGCATATGTGACTGATAATGTGACAAATTGTATTGATTCTATTTCTTACATTTTTACAGATTATTCGTGCCAAGAAGATACGGCATCTTTAGAGGTTCAAAATCCATTTGATTTAAATCCAGTAGGGTATAGTCAATATTCAGAATGTGATGTAAAACTTATTAATCTTGGTTGTCAATTAGATTTTAAGCCAGAATTTATCATTTCACATGAAACTGATCATCTTCAGCAAGGTGATTTTATAATAGAATTTTATAATGCTCAATCCAATTGGGAGTCAATTTCCTATACTATTGATGCCAATGGTGATGCTTTAGGTTATTGGGGTAGTCAGACGGGTGAAACTGCTAACTGTGATTACACACAAGTCAGACCAGTAAGAGTTAAATTTAATCAGTTTAATCCTACAGCTCCAACAGGTGAATATACAGCAATCTTAAGACTATGGAGTGTAGATGAAAATGGGAACTTACTTTCAATAGTTTCTGAAGATGCTTATGTATCCTTAACTTTGACAGATACTATTTGTGAAGATTTATCTGTAAATAGCCAACTGACTGATGCAAGTTGTTCCAATACTAACGATGGTCAAATAGTTCTTAGTGGCAGTGGTGGAGAGGCTCCGTATTTATTTACTTTGTCTAATAGCCCATATGCCAGTGATAGTATTTTTAGTTCTTTAACATATGGCACTTATTATATAGCTATAAAAGATTCAAATGAGTGTCAAAATTCCGATACCATTCATCTTGGTCCGCAACCTGTTTTGCCAGACACTTTGTGGTTTGCTGGAATTTATCCTTTTAATGCTAATATTTATTGGGAAACAGATTCATTGGCAGATGGTTATAAGTTTAGATATCGAGAGGTTGGTCAAGCGTGGCAAGGACCAGTAGCATCAGGAATTTATTCAAATGGCATTGCAGAAATGCTACCATTCAAAACATTAAACAATCTAAATCCAGTTACAACTTATGAAGTACAAGTAAAAGCAAATTCTTTGACGGCTTGTGAAGAAGGATGGTCAACAGAAATATATACTTTCACCACACCTATGGAGGTATACGTTTATAATGTTGATAACACTTGTATTGGTGTAAACTCAGGCAAAATTGAGTTTGAGTTAGTGTCAGATAATAGCTATACGTTTAATTGGCAAGGTCCTAATGGATTCAGTTCTACCGATACTTCAATTTATAATTTAGCTGAAGGTAATTATATTCTTCAGATTTCTAATGGTCAGGATATAATTTTTGACTCTACATTTGTAGTGGCAGTAAGTGATTCCGATATAGGTATTTCTTTGAATGGAGACCCATCCTTAGTTTCATACTCTGAATCAGATGGCGTTTATTATGCACAAGCTTGCGATTTAAATAGTTATATTGTTGCTGATAGTGGCTACACTAATTATTCTTGGCATTATGGTGATTCTATGAACTATGTTCAAAGCCAACAGATTTTAATTGACACATCAAATGTATTTGTACAGGTAGAGGCATTAGATAGTAATAATTGTGCTCTTACATCCGATTCTGTTAATATTTCTATTGTTTTTGATTTTGTTGATTTAATAAATGCTAACACAAACGAGGACTATATAGATGATATATATGAATTATGCAGCGCAGATAGTTCTATTAGCATTGATGTCACGTCATTTATGACAGGTAATTTTTCTATTGAGTGGAGGGAGGTTGTAGGTGCAACTTCTATTCTTTTAGGAGAAAACCCTTCGATAGATATTTTTCCCACTCAAAACACAGCATATACATTAAATGTTTCCAGTTGTTCATTTGATTTTTTTATCGATTTCTACCCCTCACCAGCTTTAGATGTTGAGCATATTGACTTACTTTGTTATGGTGATACAAATGCTACCATTTACATATCTACAGATTCATCAACTACCATAAATTATACCTTAATAGATTCAATGAGCAATATTTTTTATTTCAACACTACCAATATCCCATTGGATACTATTGAAAATGTTTCTGCAGGTGTATATACTGTTGAGTTAAAGAATGAGTTTTTATGTGTAGTTAGGGAAGAAGTAGAGATTTTACAGCCTGACTCTTTATATTTTGATTCTTTGCAAATACAAAATATTAATTGTTATGGAGAGGGCTTGGGCTCTATGGCATTTAAAGTATTTGGAGGAGTTGACCCCGATATTTTTGTTTTAAATGAAGATACAATGGCTCTCACTCAAAATCAAGATGGTTATTTCTTTATCGAAAATTTGATTCCTAATAGTTATATTTTAGAAGTGACTGATTTAAATGGTTGTTCTAACTTTTTAGACTTTGAGATTACTGAGTCTACAGAATTGCAGTTCACATTCAATGGTTTTACAGATATAATTAGTTGTTATGGTGATTCTTCTGCCTTTATCAGTCTAAATACTATGGGGGGCACGACTCCTTATCTTTATGATTTATACAATTCGGATAGTTTGTATTCTCAGCAATCATTCAATTTATTTAATAATTTACCTGCTAATAATTATGAAGTTTTTGTTACCGATAGTTTCGGATGTCAAGATTCTTTAGAAGTTACTATTAATCAAAATCTATTACTTCAAATCACAGAAAATCTTAATTTACATCAAGATGTTTTATGTTATGGAGATAGTACAGGGTTAATTTCACTGACTATTGAAGGAGGCGATTTTAACACTCAAAGTGCATCATTTACTCAAAGCTATGATAATTTAATTGCAGGTTATTATTCTTATACATTTACAGATAGTTCTTCATGTACAATATCGACAGATAGCATACAAATTACTGAGCCAGAACCCTTTATTCTTGACTCCATCAAAGTTACTGATGTTGTATGTCATGGAGATAGCACAGGAGTTTTAGATGCTTATTTTACAGGTGGAACACCAAATTATATCTATAAATTCAATAACGATTCTAATATATTATATAATCAATTATATGCTGGTTCCTTTAATTTAGAAATTGTTGATTCTAACGGCTGTATTATTGATACTAACTTTGTATTGAACGAGCCTAATGAATTGGCTATTTCAGTCGTAGATAGTTTAACTCTTAATATTTCTTGTTTTAGTAACAACGATGGGCAAATAGGTTTAGATGCTAGTGGGGGTGTGACTCCATATCAATTCAGCATTTTTGGTCAATCTTCTCTAGATACTAGTGTTATAATTGAGCTTTTAGCTGATACTTTTATAGTTGCAGTAACGGATAGTGTGGGTTGTCAAGATACGATGACGGTTATTCTTACACAACCTGATTTGAGCTTGTTTATCGATAGCTATGAGTTATCGGATAGTATGGGTTATTGTACCTTGTGCTATGGTGATTCAACGGGTTTTATAGATATTAATATAACTGGAGGAACAGCTGATTATTCGTACTTTATAGTGAATGAGCCTGATACATTTACAACTTCCCACATTGATAAATTGGTTGGTAGTGAGGAATATCAATTCTTCGTTATAGATGCCCAAGGTTGTTTTTCAGACACTATAACTGTTGAATGTACTTCGCCAGAAGAATTAGTTTTAGAAATTGAAACAGCAACTTTGCCTTCGTGTTGTTATAATTGTGATTCAGAAGTGATATTATCAGCTGAAGGAGGAATATTGCCATACAGTTATGGGTTTGAAGATGGAATTTTCCAAGCGGATAGTTTATTTGATCAATTGTGTGGTGATTCTTCATATACTTTTAAAATTTTAGACAACCATGGCTGTGAAAAACAAGATAGTTCACTTATTGTACCCAACAGACCTTGTTTAGTTGTCGATACTATAAATTATATAAATGCTAACCTTCCAGCTCTTATTCATTATGATATTTGCCAGGAAGATGGTACTGCAATAATTTATACCTCGGCACTTGAGGGAGTAGATAATTATTCATTTTCGATAGACAATGGTCCTTTTATTCAGCAAGATGAAATTATGTTTGATAGTTTATATCAAGGAATTCATCATATAGTTGTAAAAGATGAATTGAATTGTTTAGACACTTTATCATTCATTGTTGATGAACCAGACCCTATTGTCATTTCCGAATTGACAATTGACACTATATTTTGTGGTGCCCCAACTATTAATAGTAGTTTAGGTCAATCAGATATCGGTACTGTAAATGCTATTGCTGGCGGAGGCTCAAGTGGTGTTTATTTTTATTCTTTAGACCAGACAGATAGTTCGCTTTATCAAACTTCAGGTTTGTTTGAAAATTTAGATTCGGGCTATTATTCTATGAATATTGTTGATTTAAACGATTGTGTTCAAGAGTTTGATCTTTATATCCCCTTTTATTCAGCAGACATAGATTATAGTACTAGTAATATTTCTTGTCCGGGTTTTAGTGATGGAATTATACAAGTAGATGCAGTCATTGGCGACTTCAACCCTTGGGTTACTCTAAATGGAAATACGTCTGCTAACAATAGTTTTTATCAGCTTTCAGAAGGCACTTATACACTTTCGGCAAATTACTTTATACCAAACTCCTCCGATGTATGTACGTATAGCGACACTATAGAATTAGTTGATAAAGAACCTTTAGAATTTACGTATGACTTGTCAAACCCAACATGTAATGGAACTTGTGATGGTTCTATTAGCATAAGTCAATTGAGCGGTGGTACTACTCCGTACAATTTAATATGTCTTAACACAGCTGATAGCAGTTTATTCTTTAATAATTTATGTGCAGATGAGTATGCTATTAAGATGGTTGATTTTAATGGTTGTTTTATTATAGAAGATATTGTTATGTTTGAGCCAAATGCTATTTATCCAATAATTGATTTTGACAATGGTCAATTGGTAATTCTTGAGCCTACAATAAGCAATCCTCTTTCTGGAATTCCGCCATATTCTTATCAGTGGTATGACTCTAACGGGCAAATTGTAGGTGCAAATGATAGCCTTTTCGAACCAAGCTTACCTGGAGAATATTCCGTTGTTGTTACTGATGATTCGGATTGTATTGGTGAATCAAGCCTTTATAAAATAGAAGTTTTAGAAATGATAAATTGGGCTAGCGAGGAGGTTAATGTATATCCTAATCCGTTTAATAATTTCTTAAATGTCTCATTAGATTCTAAAGATAAAATACTGTGGGAGATTAGTGATGTTAGAGGTAGAGTTGTAAAGAGTGGATATGATTCAAATGTTTGGGAAATAAACACTTCACAATTATTAAATGGTATTTATTTTTTAGGACTTAAAAAGGATGAAAATGAGCTTATTTATAAGATTATTAAACAATAATTTTTAGTTTTTAAATTTTCATTACTTTCGTACAATACTAAAATGATTCAATTTAGATGAAAAAATTTATTTATTTAATAGCGATTTTTGCTTTTGCAACATTCAATTCAATGGCAGCTAATTCTCTTTTTATCGAGGACGATGTCGTTGTTTCTATTAGTCAAAATGATTTAATTATCATTTCTGACGTTGCTAAGGTTATGGAGTACGCTAAGGTTAAAGGACTTAGCGATAGAGCTGCTGATCAAGTTAAACTTGCTGAAGAGGCTTATACTAAAGGGGTGCAATTAATGCAACAGTCTGATAACGTAAAGGCTATTCTATCTTTTAAAACAGCATTCAAAAATTATAAAAGAGCTAAGCTAAATGATGACGCACTAAATTTTCCAAATTTACAACTTGCATTAGCTCATCAACTTAGTAATGATGCTCGAAATCAAAAGAAAGTGTTAAGATACCTTGAATTGGTTACTAATTCTGTAGAAAAAGAAAAGGAATGGTTATATAACCTTGCTATTCTAAATTATTTAAACAGTAATGAGGAATTAGCTGCGGAGCAATTAGAGGCTGTAATTAAAATGGATAAAAACTTTTTTAAAGCCTATGGTAACTTGGCTGCAGTATATCAAACCATAAATGACTCAAAAAAAGCGGATAAAGTGCTTACTCGCCTAAAATATGCTCAAGATGACTTAGCAGAGAAGCAAAGAAAAGAGCAATTAGCTTTAGCTAAGAAGCAAGAAAAAGCTAAAAGTTCCAATAAAGCTGATAAAATTGAATTCAAGTCAGCACCTCCTAAAGGTATTAATATTGACCCTATTTCTTTATCAGCTAAGGGAGATGGAAAATCTGTATTAAAAAATGAGACAATTACAGCTTTTGATGACCGTTTAAGAAAAAAGCTAAGAGAAGGTCAGGAGTTGTATGATCAAGGGGTTGTACTATTTAATGCAGGAGAGTTTCCTCTTGCTATTAAAGCATTTAAGTCTTCTTTGAAAAAATTCAATCAAGCAAAGGTTTCACAATTAACGCTAAGCTATGTTAACACTAATTTAGCAATGTCTTATTTTAGAAGTTCTGAAAAGAGAGATAAAAAGAAAGTAGGACCCATTATCGAAATGCTGTCTAAACAAGTGTATGACGATAGAGATTTGACATACAATATAGCTGTAATGCAATATTGCTTAGGAAAGAAAGAGAAAGCGATAGAATTATTAGAAAAATGTAATTCATTGGATAAATACTTCTTATTATCCTATCAAAATCAAGTAGCTATTCACAATGAATTAGATGATTTGAAAAGCGCTAAGAAAGCCTTTAAAAATCACGAAAAATACAAGAATGAGCTTACAGAAGTTTATAAAGAATATGTAAGAACTGGTGTTAAAAATAGCGATGTAGATTTATCCTTTTTAGATGGAGCTATTTTCAGAGTTGCCTTGGGTGACTTCAGTGAATTTAATATGCCTATAGATATTTATTTGCATGATGATTTAATTACTGTGCCATTAGGTAATGACTTTTTCACCTTCATATGTGGAAATTACGATAGCTACAAAAAAGCAGAGTCTTATTTATTGAAAGTTAGTTCTAATGGGTATGAGAACGCATTTATTATAGCGTTTAAAGACGGTGTCAGGACTGATTTTGCCTCAGAGTTTTAAAGGAAGGATTATTATACAACAAAAAAAGCACATCATATAGATGTGCTTTTTTTTATAAATAGATTTTGATTATTTACAATCCCAACTTTCGGACCAATTGTACTTATAAATTCCTGAAATGGAGTCACCGATTGTTGTCTCAAAACTAACTGTAGAGTTATTAATGTCTTTTAAATCTTCACCACATACTTCTCTTACCGTGATAGGACTTAGGTAAGGACTGATATCAGTAGAAGAAGTAATATTATTAGGAAGGGCTGTGTTGACATATCCTGCCCCGCTATAACTAAAGTTAGTTGTTGAGTCTAAACTCATTGAGCCGTTATTGGATGAATAATACTCTACTGATAAACTGATATCTGTAGAACTTTGACAATCCAAACAATCCAAACAAGAAGTCAATAAGATTGTAGACAATAGTCCAGTAAATAAAATTTTAATATTCATACTATAAAATGTTAAGGTTGTGATTGTGTTAAAGACTAGAATGCGTATCCTACTCTAATTTTAATTCTATATGTTTCTATTTTAGCAAAATCAGTTAATCCAGGTAAGTCTCTATAAAAACCAGATGAGAACTTTAATGATTCATTTCCTTTAGCTTTGATTACAACATTTGTCCCACTTTCATCAACGATGCCATAATATCCGTTTGCAACATCTGAATCAGGAGCATTACCATCAAAAGCATATACATCTCCATATTTTGTTTGTAAATAAAAATCAGCAGTATTTCCTGTAGCAGAAGCAACTGTATTTACATTATCGGCTGTTTGGTTTAAATTCCAATCATCGTTTCCATTAAATACCCTTTCGCTTCTGTTTACGATGCTATATTGAGGTCCGATTTGTACATCTAGAGATATCTTATCGTAAAACAACCATTGACGACCAATAGCGATACCAGCCATTAAGCCAAATTCGTTATGTTTATAAGATACATCATGCCAACTAAGGTCATTGTTATTTACCGTAGCATTTGAGCCATTAGGGTTGCTTGTATTTGCTCCATTTGTACTTAGGGAACCAAAGTCAGGTGATGCAGGGTCAGTATTTTCAGTACCTAACCAAGGGCCTGAGTAGTTGCCAAAAACAGCATCAACATAGGTAGGGTTACTAGGGTACATGAGATAATTCATAGCTTGATTAGTTTCAAGAGGTGTATTATCATCGAAATCTATACTTTTAGATTGTATATTTACAAAAGGAGCAATATACCAGCCTCTTGGAGGGTCACCAATTTTTTGTGCATACGTTTTAATGTAACTTCTATATTCAACTCCTAAGCCGAAGCCACTAATTGTTGTAGTTGCTAATCTTGATACAGAATGCTCTAATGGATCGGCAATAACTTGTGTTCCAGAAACTAAATTGCCAGGATCATGGTTACTGTTAGTGTCAATAACAGCAGTCATTCCAGCACCAAAAGTTTGGTCGTGCTTTGAAGAAAAGAATGAAAGTGAATATTGCATCGATCCTTTAGTTAAAATATTTGGCCACTTTCCTTGTTTTCTAGATCTTCCTCTAGGTTTAATATTATTAATTCCTTCATTGAAGGTACGCTCGTATGAAACTTCATACATACCAAAAGCAGCATCTAAACCGCTAATTTTTACTACGCTTTCTTGTGCTTGAGAAATTATTCCGACAAACATCATGGCTAGTACTATGGCAACTTTTTTCATTATAACTAGGTGTTTTTCTATTAAATTAGTGATGTCAAATATATGAAATTGAATTTACTTTCTTACTTCAGCTCCTACTTTCTGTTCAAATGCATTAATTAATTTGTCCATAACCTCATCAATTTGTGAATCGGTTAGGGTGTTTTCTTTGTCTTCAAGAATGAAACTTAAAGCGTATGATTTCTTATTCTTTGGTAACTTTTCGCCTTCATAAACATCAAATAAATTGACTGATTTCAGCAAATTTGTTTCCGTTTGTTTTGCTAATGAGTTTAGTTTTGAAAATTCAACGTCTTTATCTAGTAAAAGAGCTAAATCTCTTCTTACACTAGGAAATTTATTGACTTCAGAATATTTAGTTTTAGAGTGAATATGTTTAACTATTAAATCCCAATCTAACTCTGCATATAAAACATCTGTTTTGATGCCAAGGGGTTTTAAAGTGGCTTTATTAACAAAACCAAAATCAGCAATTTTATTTTTCTTGAAATTAAATGAATATGCATCGACTAGATATGATAATTCATTATTTTTTCCTTTAAAATTATGTAGCCCTAGGCGTTTTAAAATGTGTTCAACCTTTTGTTTAATCCAGAAAAAATCTTTTTTCTTATTCTGTTCGTTCCAACTTTCAGATTTTTCATTTCCACAAGCTAGTAAAATAAGTTTCTTTTTCTCAATGTATTTACTATTGATAATTTGGTAGATCTTACCAAATTCGTAAAAGCTTAAATTATGGTTCTTTCTATTTAAATTATAAGCGATGCTTTCTAATCCAGAAAATAATAAGCTTTGTCTCATTCCATCTAAATCTTGACTCAATGGGTTGATTAGTTTCACCTGCTCATCTAATTTAATTTCTGTAATTAGTTCTGAGTAGCTAGACTTGGATAAAGAGTTATTCATACATTCATTAAAACCATTATTTGAGAGTAGGTCTGAAATGACATTTTGTAAATAGTCTTCATCTAATTTGTCTGAATATACAATTGATGATTTAAGCTGAGTTGGAATATGAATGTTGTTATAGCCATATATTCTTAAAATTTCTTCTACAACATCTTCTTCTCTAGTGACATCAACTCTATAAGGGGGAACTGAAAGATGTAATTTATCCTTGTCTTCTTTAGTTATTTTAATGTCTAGACTTTTCAAAATAGATGTAATGGTATCTGTATCTATTTTTTCACCAATTAACTTATCTACTTTATTGAAGTTGAGTTCTATGTTTGTGTCTTTTATTTCGTTTGGATAAAAATCACTTATATAGCTAGATATAGAACCTTCACAAATGTCTTCTATTAGCAAAGCAGCTCGTTTTAAAGCATAAATTACTAGATTAGGGTCAACGCTTCTTTCAAATCGAAAGGAAGCATCTGTGCTAAGGGCTTGTCTTTTAGCTGTTTTTCTAACAGATAAAGGATTAAAATAGGCGCTTTCTAGAAAAATTTCTGTTGTGTTTTTCTCAACTCCAGAATTTTTACCTCCAAAGACACCAGCAATACACATGGGCTGATTTTTACCATCACATATCATCAAGTCTTCAGATGACAGTTCTCTTTCTACATCATCAAGAGTAGTGAATTTTGTTTTGTCTTTTAGTTGTTGTATGATAACAGTATCCTTATCAATTTTTTTAGCGTCAAAAGCGTGTAATGGCTGACCAGTTTCGTGTAGGACATAATTCGTAATGT
>CAJWHN010000032.1 GCA_913041085.1 uncultured Flavobacteriales bacterium
GCAGAATATGAATAGAATTTTATAAAACTATGTTCAATAAATTATACTTGCTTCTAATGGGCTTGATTTTTACTAGCTCATCTATCTTCGCTCAGTCGGGCTCTTTAGAAGGAAAAATTACTGATAAAAATACTGGAGAAACGGTACCCTTTGCCAATGTTGTTGCCAAAAGAAATGGTAACCAAATTGCAGGTGTTACTACTGATTTTGATGGTAATTATACCATAAAACCTCTTGATCCTGGTACTTACGACCTTATCGTATCATTTGTGGGATATGGTCAAGTGACTCTAGAGGGTATTGTTGTTTCTTCCAATAAAATAACATTTAGAGATGTTCAATTATCTGAGGGTATTGATATTGAAGAAGTAGTTATTAAAGATGAAAAGCCGCTTTTAGACCCTGATAACTTAGGAGGTAAAACGGTAACTAGTGAAGAAATTCGTTCTATGCCTACAAGAAGTGTTACTTCTGTTGCCGCTACGGCAGCTGGTGTTTACCAATCTGATGAAGGTTCTTCTGTTAATGTTAGGGGTTCTCGTTCAGAAGCAACAGACTATTATGTCGATGGTGTTAAGGTAAGAGGAAGTTTAGCTTTACCACAGAGTGCCATTGAACAAATTACAGTTATGTCAAGTGGTCTATCTGCTATGTATGGTGATGCTACAGGTGGTATTATTAGTGTAACGTCAAAAGGTCCATCTAACCAATTGTATGGTGGCGCTGAAGTTGTTTCTTCTCACATGTTTGACGATTATAATTATGGCCTACTAGGCTTTGGTTTATCAGGACCAATCTATAAAGAAATCAAGGAAGACGGTTCTAAAGGTAGAGCTATCTTAGGTTACTTCTTAGCTGGTGAATTTAGAAATATAGACGATGCTAGCCCTTCAGCGGTAGGGGTTTGGAAAATAAAAGACGATAAACTAGAGGAGTTGAAAGAAAATCTTTTTGTTGCTGTACCTAATCAACAATCTTCGTCCATTGGTTTATTGAGTAACGCTACTTTTTTAAGAGCCGATGATTTTGAAAATGTTCAAGCGAAAATGAATACTAACTCTAGTGGATTCAATTTGTCTGGTAAGTTAGACTTCAAGCCAACACTTAAAACTAATCTAACTTTAGGAGGAGCAGTAAGTCATTCTGTTGATCATCCTTTTGTTTACACTTATTCTTTACTGAATTGGCAAAATAATTCTGAAGAAGAAAGAAATACTTGGAGAACATACGCTAGATTTACGCAACGATTTGGTGCTCAAGAAGGTGATGAGGAGTCTGCTTCTAACATCAAAAATGCTTACTACAATATTACTGTAGATTACACTAGAAATGATTTTGAAAGAAGAAATCCAAATCATGGACAAAACTTATTTAGATATGGTCACGTTGGAAAGTTCAACACTTATAAAGATAGATTCTACACTTTTGGAGAAGATACAGCAAGTGGTGTAAACGGGTTTATTCATAGAGGCTTTATTGATACCTTAATGACTTTTGATGGTAGTAATTCATCTAATCCTGATTTAGCAGCTTATACACAACAATACTACGATATGTTTAGAGAGAACGAACTGCAAAGTTTGTCTTTCGGAGGTAGTGGTAATAGAGGAGTAATAAGAACAGCTAATGATTTAGGTGAACTAGGACTTTTAAATGGTCAGGGCCCTAGAAATGTATATTCTTTATACTATAACTATGGCGATCAGTACGGTTCTTATGGAAAACAACAAGCTGAACAATTCTCCATACGGGCAAATGGTTCGGCCGATATAAAGGACCACGCTATTCAATTTGGATTTGAATATGAGAAAAGAACGGATAGAAGTTGGTTTGTTGCTCCAAATTCACTCTGGGGTCTAGCTAGACAATTAACCAATTTCCATATTTTAGAATTAGACTTAGCCAACCCACAATTCAATGCTCTGGGTACCTATGACCAAGTGTACTATGATCGTTTAGTCAATACGAATGCTCAATCTCGTTTTGACGCTAGTTTGAGGGAAAAATATAATATAGCTCCCGATGAGTTTATTGATATAGATTCGTATGACCCTGATCAATTATCTATAGATATGTTTAGTGCAGATGAGCTAAACGAAAATGGCTTAGTATCGTATTACGGTTATGACTATAAAGGTGATGAATTGAATTCTGCTACATCTATCGAAGATTTCTTTTCTGAAACAAATGACAACGGAGATTTCACAAGAAATATAGGTGCTTTCGAACCTATTTATACTGCAGGTTATATACAAGACAAATTTGCTTTTGATGATTTAATTTTTAGTATCGGTTTACGTGTAGATCGTTACGATGCTAACCAATCTGTTTTAGCTGATGAATATTGCTTGTATGATGCTTATACTGCTAGTTCAAATGTAGCTTTACTTAGCGGTGATTATACTAGGCCAGCAGGTATAGGTGATGACTATGTAGTTTATGTCAATGATTTAGATAATCCTACTGAGGTAGTTGGTTATCGTGATGGTCAAGATTGGTTTGATGAGAACGGTGAGGCTATTAATGACCCTAAAACATTGGCTCAAGCTTCAACAACAGGTCAGATTACACCATATCTTGTTAACTCTGAAGACAGTATTCCAGTCTTTAAAGATTTCGAGCCTCAAACTGATTTTTCACCAAGGATTTCCTTCTCTTTTCCTATTTCTGATGAGGCGCAATTCTTTGCTCACTACGATGTCTTAACACAAAGACCTCCAACAGGCAACAGATTAAACCCTATCAGTTACTTATACTTAGCTGAAACGGTAAATGCATTTGTAAACAACCCTAACTTGAAATCTGAAAAAACAGTTGATTTTGAATTAGGATTTGCTCAAACCCTAAATTTAAATTCATCATTAACATTATCTGCATTTTACAGAGAGTTAAGAGATATGATTCAAGTGGTTAAGACCAATTACTCTTATCCAGTTTCATACTTGACTTACGGTAATATTGACTTTAGTACGGTTAAAGGTTTTTCTGCTTTGTATGAAATGAGAAGAAGTGGAAACGTATCTATGTCTGCTAACTATACCTTGCAATTTGCAAATGGTACAGGTTCTTCATCATCTTCAGCTTTGAGCTTAGTAAATACAGGACAACCAAACTTGAGAACAACAATTCCTTTAAGCTATGACCAAAGACATGCTTTCAATTTAAGTATGGACTACAGATTTGATAGTGGTAAAGACTATAATGGGCCAGTTTGGTTCAACAAGCAAGTATTTGCCGACGCAGGTGCTAACTTTATCATCATTGCTGGATCGGGCACGCCTTACTCTAGACAATCTAATATTACACAAGATGGTGCTTTTGGGATTAACCAACGATCAACTTTAGATGGAAGTTTGAATGGTTCACGTAATCCATGGACAGTTAGAATTAACACTAAAATCAACAAAAGATTCTCCATTGATGTCGGTCAATTGGATAATAAAAAGAAATTAGGTTTCAACGTTTACTTACAGGTACAAAACCTTTTAAACACGAAGAATGTTAGATCGGTTTACCGTGCAACAGGAAACCCTGATGATGATGGTTATCTTTCAGATGCTTCAGCTCAGACAGATATTAACGCTCAGAATGACCCACAGTCATTTAGAGATATGTATATGATGAAGATTAACAACCCATCGAATTACAGCTTGCCAAGAATGGCACGTTTAGGAATAGAAATTAACTTTTAGTCTAAGATAAATAGTATAGACATGAACAAAATAGTATTAGTCGTTATAGCAAGTATATCTTCTTTAACATTACTCGCTAAAGAAAATGTAGGAACTTCGAGTTCTGATTCTCAGACAAGCTTGGCTAGGGTGGCAGCAGATTGTACACCTTCACAAGCTATGACGGATTTGAATATCAACAACGTTAGGACTACCATTATGGGTGGTGGTGATATGTGGTGGAACTTGAGTGATGCTAGATATGAAATTCCTAAAAATAGTAACAAACATTCCATGTTTGCTGGTGCTTTATGGATTGCTGGTATTGATGCTGGTGAGCAACTAAAAGCAGCAGCTATGACTTACCGACAGTCAGGAAATGACTTTTGGACTGGGCCACTTGATGAAAATGGTGATATCAGTGCAGAAACCTGTGATAATTACGACAAACATTTTAGCATTACTCGTCAAGAAGTGGATGAATTCATCGCTTGGTTCAATGACAATTCTGCTTATCCTGATTATACAATTCCTTCTAGCATTACCAATTGGCCAGGAAATGGTATCGATGGTGACTACCAGTTTTTAGCTCCTTACTATGATGCTAATGATGATGGTGAATACAACCCTAATGATGGAGATTATCCTAAGTACGATATTGATGGTGACTTAGATTGTAATGAAGATGACCTTATTTATGGTGACCAAACTTTATATTGGGTATTCAATGATAAAGGAAATATACATTCCGAAACAAGTGCAGATCCTATTGGTTTAGAAATTCGTGCTCAAGCATTCGCTTTTGCTACAAATGATGAAATCAATAACATGACATTCTACAACTATAAAATTATCAATAAAGCAACTATTCAATTAAACGATGCTTATTTTGGTCAGTGGGTTGACCCCGATTTAGGAAAGTATGATGATGATTATGTAGGTTGTGATGTAGCACGTGGTTTTGGATATTGCTACAACGGTGACGATAACGATGAAGGAGCTTCTGGTTATGGGACAACTCCTCCTGCTATTGGTGTGGATTTCTTCCAAGGTCCATTGGCAGATCTTGATGATGGTATTGATAACGATAGAGATAGTATCATTGATGAGCCAGGAGAACAAGCTATTATGTCTCGCTTTGTATATTATAACAATGACTTTACTGTAACTGGTAACCCTGAGAATGGTCAGCACGTTTATAACTATTTATTAGGTAAATGGAAAGACGGATTGGATATTACTTATGGTGGTACAGGTCGTGGTGGTTCTACACTTGCCAAATTTATGTTCCCGGGAGATACAGACCCTTATGGATGGGGTACAGACGGACTAATTACTTCAGACGACTGGGACGAGCCAGAAGGATGGACAGAAAAGAACTCTGGTAATGACCCTGCTGATAGACGTTTTGTACAATCTGCAGGACCTTTTACGCTAGAGCCTGGTGCGGTTAATAGAATTACTACTGGTGTAGTTTGGGCAAGAGCTACAGCAGGTGATAACTTGGCATCTGTTGAGTTAATTCGTTTAGCCGATGATAAAGCACAAGCCTTATTTGATAACTGTTTCCAAGTATTAAATGGTCCTGATGCTCCAGATGTAGATATTATTGAGTTAGACCAAGAATTGGTGTTAAACTTATCAAATGGTCCTACTTCTAATAACTTCTTAGAACAATACATAGAGTTTGACCCTCTAATTATTTCGCCTCCGGGTAAAGATTGGGATCCATATTTTAGATTCCAAGGATATCAACTGTATCAGTTAGCTTCTGTTTCTGTTAGTGTGACGGATTTAGACAATCCTGATTTAGCTCGTCTTGTATATCAATGTGATTTAGAAGATACGGTTGAGAATTTAATTAATTATAATTTTGATGTTTCTATAGGGGCAAATGTACCATCTCTTGAAGTGGCAGCGTCCAATCAAGGCATCCAACATTCTGTTTCTATAACTGAGGATCAATTCGCTTTACAGAACAAAAAATTGGTTAATAATCAAGTTTATTACTTTATGTCTGTTGCCTACGGATATAATAAATATAAAGATTACGACCCAACTAATCCAGATAAACTGGATGGTCAGCAAAAACCATACAAAGCAGGTCGTAAAAACATTAAGGTCTATACAGGTATTCCTCACAAACCGTTTACAACAGTCTATAATGCAGAAGTTGGTGACGGTGTAGAGATTAAGAAAATTTACGGTGCTGGTAACGGTGGTTTTGAACTTGCTCTTACTGAAGAAACAGAAAGCGAAATACTAACTTCAGCTAATTATGAATCTGAAGAACCTGTTTACCAAGCTAACTTAGGGCCTGTTGATATTCAAGTTATAGATCCGAGAAACCTTACTCAGTCTGAGTTTGCACTCAAGATGTATGGAGAAGTCTATAATGCTTCTTCTTCTGACCCAAGACACATTGTTTTGGACCAGAATGTAAGTAAATGGGAATTAGTAAATTTGAATACCAATGAGAGTTACGTTTCGGACGCAACTATTGGTGATGGTAATCAGCAGTTATTCAGCGAATTTGGTTTTTCTATTGAAGTTAATCAAGAAAACCCTCCTGCTTGGGATTACTTATCTAATTCTGCTAATTACGATGAGAGCAACCGTTTAATTTCATCTTCTATAGAGTTTAGTGATGATTACAACCCTTGGTTAGGTGGCGTTAGAGATGTCGATGAGGAAGACGGAGAAGTATCAGTTAATAATACCTACCTCTGGGGTAGAAACTGGATACGTGCTGGTTCATATTCAACAGCTGCAAATACTGTATTTAACGATATTGACGGTGATCCTGACGGTGTATTCGAAGATGTTGTTAATGGTACTTGGGGACCTTACAGATTAGTATCCCCATACATTGATGGTCCTGGTTATTCTATTAACACAAACTTCAGCGGAAGTTATAGTTTCCCCCAATCACAATTAGGGAATAGAATGAGGAACCTACAAAGTGTTAAAGTTGTTATTACTGATGACAAGTCTAAGTGGTCAAGATGTGTAGTCTTGGAGTCACAAGACAATCCAGCCTTTGCAAAAGGCGGTGTTGCTAAGCTTGATCCACGTGCTGATGAGTCTGTTGATAAAGATGGTAACCCAGACGGTACAGGAACAGGTATGGGTTGGTTCCCAGGTTATGCTATTAACAAGGAAACAGGAGAGCGTTTAAATATTATGTTTGCTGAGGACTCTTGGTTAAGTTCCGATAACGGTGACGATATGTTATGGAACCCATCAACTCGAGTTCAAACTCAAATACCTACTTGGGCAAATGGAAGTTATTACTTAGGTGGTAAGCACTTTATCTATGTACATTCTTCAAAATACGATGAATGTGCACAAGCTATGATAGATTTAGAGTCAACTACTAGCAAGTTAAGTTTCTTTAGAGAGATGATGTGGACATCCGTTCCATTATTAAAAGAAGGTTATTATTTATTATCATCTGACGTAACTATTAATATTGATGTTTCTAGAGAGTATAGAGAAATGGTTGAAGTAGATGACACAGAGTTTATAGAAGATATTTCTATCACGACTACACCTACACCATTAAAAGAATTTTTAAATAACTACGATAGATTATACGCCTATGAAATTACTTCAATTTCTGCGACAGACTCTGTTAAGGTTAATGATGATTGGAGACAAGCCAACAGTTTAGGTGATATGTATTACGTGGATAAAGTGAGTGGAGGAACACAAAGCTCTCCAGTAAATATGAGCGTTTCTTATAAGAAAGTTAATTATCCAAATTATCGTTTTTCTACTGAAGGGATAGCACCTACAGTTATGACTGAAGCAAGTCAAGTAGATTCAGTTATGGATTTAATTAATGTTGTGCCTAACCCATACTATGCTTATTCTACTTATGAAGGTGTAGAAAATGGAGGTCAATTAGATTCGAGAGTAAGAATTACTAACCTGCCAGATGAGTGTGTTATTTCCATATACACCATCAACGGTTCGTTAGTTAAACAACTGAATAAAGATAGTGAAGGTTCTGCATCAATCGATTGGGACTTGAAAAATCAAAAAGGTATTCCTATTGCTAGTGGGGCATATATTATTAATGTTAGTGTTCCTAGTATAGGTAAAGAAAGAAATTTAAAATGGTTCGGTGTGTTACGTCCAATTGACTTAGACACCTTTTAATATTTAATTGTAATTAGAAATGATACGATCATTAAAATACTTTGGGGTTTTGCTATTAGCTTGTGCTTTTACGACCAATCTATCAGCTGGAAACCCGGATCGAGTTGGTTCTGCAGGAGCTAGTCAATTATTGATTAACCCTTGGGCAAGGTCTTCTGGTTGGGGCGGTTCAAATATAGCTTCAGTGAGAGGTTTAGAATCATTATACGGCAACGTCGCTGGTCTAGCTTTTACGGATAAAACAGAGCTTATATTTTCTCGTTCTTCATGGATTGCTGATGTGCCAATTAATTCCTTTGGTTTCTCACAACGCATGAGCGAGTCATCTGTTTTAGCAGTAGCTATATCCTCTATTTCTTTAGCTGATATAATGATTACTACTGAATTGCTTCCTGACGGAGGTTTAGGTACTTATAGTATATCTGCCACAAACTTAAATGTTGGTTACTCCAAAGCCTTTTCTAATAGTATTTATGGTGGTTTCGTCATGAAAGCTATCATTGAAGGTACGTCGGATGTTACAGCAAGTGGTATAGCCTTAGATGCAGGTATTCAGTACATAACGGGTGAGAATGATCATATAAAATTCGGTATTGCACTAAAAAATGTTGGACCGACTATGATTTTTGACGGTGATGGTATTTCCTTTAGAGGTCAAGCTCCAGACGGAGAGTATACTATGACTTTAGAACAAAGAACTAATGCTTTTGAATTACCTTCCTTGTTGAACATAGGACTAGCGTATGATGTTCCGGTTTTGCCAGAAAATCACCGTTTAACAACAGCAGGTACTTTTACCTCAAACTCATTTCAGAATGACCAATTCCGTTTTGGATTGGAGTATTCTTTCAAAGAGTTAGTATCTCTTAGAGGAGGTTATGTATATGAAGATGGTATGTCCGAAGGTAGTACCGATTTGACAGGTTTATCGGCTGGTTTTACAGTTGAATTACCTTTAAGCGGTGAAACAACATTTGGTGTAGATTACTCCTTACGTACCGCCGATCATTTCGGATTGTTGAATACCATAGGTGTTCGTGTAGATCTATAAATAAAAATAAATTTTGTAATTTAGTAGAGAGAGAAGGCTATTCTAGTCTTCTCTTTTGAATTTTTTAATACATTGAAAAATGTCTGAAATTGTATATTATACTGAAGAAGGATTGGAAAAACTCAGGAAAGAGTTAGAACATCTGAAAATAACAGAACGACGTAATGTAGCTCGACAAATTTCGGAAGCACGAGACAAAGGCGACCTTTCTGAAAATGCTGAATACGATGCCGCTAAGGAAGCCCAAGGACTTTTGGAAGCTAAGATTGCTAAAATGGAATCCGAATTCTCTAAAGCTAGAATTTTAGATGAATCACAAATTGACGTTTCTAAGGTTTTGATTATGTCTAAGGTGACTATCAAAAATGTCCAAAATGGTGCAACTATGTCTTACGAATTGGTTCCTGAAAGTGAAGCCGACCTTAAGTCAAAGAAAATTTCTGTAAGCTCACCTATAGCTAAAGGATTATTAGGTAAAGAAGTTGGGGACATTGCTGAAATTCAAGTCCCAAACGGTTTGATGAAATTTGAAATTGTCGATATCAGTCGTTAATGCCATCTATCTTCACCAAAATAGTAAATGGAGAAATTCATTGTTATAAAGTAGCTGAGAATGATGAGTTTTTGGCATTTCTCGATATTTTCCCATTAGCAGAAGGGCATACATTGGTTATTCCTAAGCGTGAAACGGATTACATTTTTGATATAGAAAGTGACGAATACGCTCGTTTGTGGCAGTTTGCCCAAAAAGTAGCTAAAGCACAAAAGAAAGTTATTACTTGTGAGCGTATTGGTGTAGCTGTTATTGGATTAGAAGTCCCTCATGCACACATACATCTTATTCCGATTAATGGGGTTCAGGATATCAATTTTTCTAAACCTAAATTATCTCTTGCTAAAGAAGAAATGCAAGAGATTGCAAATTCTATTGCCGAAGTATTCTAGCCTAATCTATCAGGGTTGTCTTTTAGGAAGGAGCTCCAGCCAGAATATGATTTACCACCACTAATTTTTCCATTTTGAAAATAATGACAAACGGCGGCTGCTAAGCCATCTGAAGCGTCCAAATGCTTAGGCATTTCATTAATTTTTAATAGGCTTTTTAGCATAGCTGCTACTTGTTCTTTAGAGGCTGTTCCTTGACCAGTAATAGACATTTTTATTTTTTTAGGAGCATATTCAAAAATGGGAATATCCCTATACAAGCCAGCTGCCATAGCAACACCTTGGGCTCTACCTAGTTTTAGCATAGATTGTACATTCTTGCCAAAGAAAGGTGCTTCTAATGCCATTTCATCGGCTTTGTATTGATCTATTAATGCTAATGTTCGCTCAAAAATACGTTTTAGCTTATCGGCATGGCTATTCAATTTGGATAAATGTAAAACCCCCATTGTTATCATTTCCATTTTATTTCCCTTAACATGTATGAGTCCATAACCCATAATAGTAGTTCCGGGGTCAATACCTAAAATAATTCGGTCTGTTTTACTTTTCAATTTCGTATTATTGTTGCTGATGCAAAGTAGTAAAAAAATAAGTGCTTTTATTAAGCTAAGTATAGTTTGCTTAGCCGTATGGTTTTTGTATCAAAAGGTCTTTTCCAATGAAAGTTATTCGGAAGTCAAAACTCAGTTTTTATCTATTTTAAGCGAGGGTAGTTACATTGAGCTTGTGCTAGTTTTTTTTCTAATGTTTGTCAATTGGTCTATAGATGCTTTTAAGTGGCAATTTTTAGTGTCTAAGTTGGAGAAAGTTTCTTTTTGGTTGGCTTTAAAAGCTGTTTTTCTAGGAATTACGGTATCTATTTTTACACCCAATAGGGTAGGTGAGTTTGGTGGTCGTGTATTTTGTTTGCAGCAGGCCGATAGGGTAATAGCAGTTTTGGTAACTATTTTTGGAAACATCACTCAATTAGTGACAACCATCATCTTCGGTGTTTTAGCATTTCTTTTTTTTAGCTCACAGTACACCTATTTATTATTTACAAAAAGTGATTACGGTATTTACATCTTATTAGTTTTATCTGTTGTGGTGCTTACGGTTTTAATGTATTTATTGTACAATGTTTCGCAATTATCATCACTATTTTCTAGATGGAAGTTTTTAGAAAAATATAAATCTTACGCTCCAGTATTTTCTTTGTTTTCAGCAAAAGATATTTCTAAGGTTTTGTTTTTGAGTATACTTAGGTATAGTGTGTATTCTATTCAATTCTATTTACTCATTATGTTTGCCAATATTGAAATCAACCTTTTGCAGTCTTTGACAATGAGTGCGCTCACTTTTTTAAGTATGTCTATCATACCCACTATCGCTTTGACGGAACTGGGTGTTCGTGGCTCGGTGGCTATTTACTTCTTTGGTTTCTTGTCATCAAATGCTATTGGTATAATGACGGCTTCTTTTGCATTATGGATAATTAACTTGGTGGTTCCTGCTGTCATCGGTGTTTTCTTTGTCTATCAACTCAAATTTTTTAGAAAATGATGGGAGTACTACTGATTTTCATTGTTTTGATTTACTCATATCAAGTTTATCGTTTTTATAAAGGTTGGCATAATCTAGACCCTTTCGAAAGTGATGTCAGCCCTAAAGTGTCTGTTGTTATAGCTCTAAGAAACGAAGAAGAAAACATTCCTTTTTTGTTAGAAGACTTATCCAAACAAGACTATTCATCTGACTGTTTGGAGTTCATATTAGTTGACGATTTTTCTGATGACAATTCCTATGATTTACTAAAGCAGTCCAGTTTGCCTTTAAAGGTGTTGCGTTCCAAAGAAGAAGGTAAGAAAGCGGCTCTTAGTAGTGGTGTAGCTGTGGCACAATACGATATTATTTTGACAACCGATGCCGACTGCCGTTTGTCTTCCAATTGGGTGAAAAAAATGTTAGCCCCCTTTAGCGATGATAGTATCCACTTAGTTTCTGGCCCTGTATCTTACACCAATTTAAATACAGTATTTGATAAGTTTCAAGCTATAGAATTTATGAGTTTGATTGGTTCAGGTGCTGGAGCAATTGGTGCAAACAAAGCCTTTATGTGCAATGGGGCTAATATGGCTTTTCGTAAATCCATTTTTGCAGATACCAAGGGGCGTATAGCCTCTGGTGATGATGTTTTTCTATTGCATCATGTAAAAAAATCTGGGTCTAAAATTGTCTTTGTTAAGGATCAATCAGCTATAGTGTTTACAAGTCCTAAGGCAAGTTTAAAAGCCTTTTTCAACCAAAGAAAACGTTGGGCAGCAAAAAGCTCGTCTTATACAGATGCTAGTGCCCAGTGGATAAGTACTGTGGTTTTTCTAATCAATTTAATACTCTTTTTGCTTTTGTTTACGGCTAAATTTAATTTGTTTTTTGTTGTATTCTTCATCAAACTCATTGTTGACTATCTTTTTATCAAGTCCTTGTCTCGATTTTTCTTTTATGAAAAATACTTATCTTACTATTGGTTTATGGCTTTTTTATATCCTTTTTATATTGTTTGGGTAGCAGTCAGTTCACAGTTTAGTTCATTTGAATGGAAAGAAAGAAAACACCAACGATGAATAGTTTGTCTCAAATAGCTTGGTCTAAATTTAAAAAAGACGTTTTGGGAGTTACGGCTTTGTGTGCCATTATTTTAGCAGTTGTGGTAAGTATTTTTGGGTATCATATTTTTCCTGATTCTACGCCTTATGCCAACCAAATGCACTTGGAGCTGTCTAAGCAATCACCCGGCTTTGATGCTGATATCATTTTATTACCAAAAGATGATGTAAAGCAAATTGGTTTTTTTGAAAAAATGATTTTCGGTCAAGAAAACCCTTACAAGGAAATCCCTGTTTCTGATTTTAAGGATGTGAATGGTAAATTGTACTATACTGCTTTTGGAACCAATTATGAACAAGTATTAGAGAGTGAGGATTATGGTCTAATAAAACGCAACTATTTGCTGGGTACAGATTCTTTTGGTAGAGATTTGCTTAGTCGTATTTTATGTGGTACTCGAGTAAGTCTGTCGGTAGGTTTTATTGCAGTTTTAATCTCTTTAGTGATTGGCATAACCTTAGGAGCTATGGCGGCTTATTTTAGAGGTAAAGTAGATGCTGTTATAATGTGGTTAGTCAATGTCGTCTGGTCCATTCCTACTTTATTGATGGTCATAGCCATTTCTTTAGCCTTAGGCAAAGGCTTTTGGCAAGTCTTTGTAGCTGTCGGACTAACTATGTGGGTGGAGGTAGCTCGTATAGTTAGGGGTGAGGTCTTAAGTATCAGAGAGAAAGAATATGTAGAAGCGGCTCAATCCTTAGGCTTTGGACATTTTAGGATAATCTTTAAGCACATTTTACCAAATGTGATGGGTGCAGTAATTGTTATCTCGGCTGCTAATTTTGCTTCTGCTATACTCATAGAATCGGGACTCAGCTTTTTAGGTATTGGGGCGCAACCCCCTATGCCATCTTGGGGAACAATGATAAAAGACCATTACGCTTATATCGTAATGGGAAAATCATATTTAGCTATTTTTCCAGGTTTAGCTATTATGTATTTGGTATTGTCTTTTGTATTGGTGGGTAATGCCTTAAGAGATGCTCTTGATGTTCGTCATTAGAACAATAAAAGACCAATTACAAATATTGAACCCCCAAGCAATAATAATAGTAAACTGTAAGGTAAAATGTCTTTTGCTTTTAAGCCAGTAATTCCTAGCAATGGCAATGCCCAAAACGGTTGTAGCATATTAGTGAGTTGGTCGCCATAAGCTAGTGCCATCACCGCTTTCCAATAGGGTACATTGAGCTGACTAGCGGCTTCAATAATAATGGGTCCTTGCACTCCCCACTGACCACCACCGCTAGGAACAAAAACATTAACTATTCCTGAGCTAATAAAGGCAAATATAGGGAAGGTGGTAGGGTTGGATATACTGACAAAGAAATCTGAAAATACACCAACTAAACCTGAACTATTCATAATGCCCATTATACCAAAGTATAAAGGAAACTGTATGAGTATTCCACTTGCTCCACCAATAGCTTGATTAACACCTTTTAGAAAGTGATTAAAATTCTTGTGCAACAGTATGCCTAAGCCCAATAAAAACAGATTGATGAAGTTTGGAGTAATAAAGGAAAGAGACAGTTGTTGTGGAAAAATTAGGGCTTTGTATAGACAGTACAAGATTATCATGCCTCCAAAGACATAAGCCAGAATATTAGAATGATCTAAGCGTTCAGCTCCTTGTATTTCTTCTTTTTCCTCTTCAATAGGCGCTGATTTTAATTTGATGATTTTAGACTCGCTTTTTTTACCGAGCATATACATTAGACTTGGTAAGACAATCAGCAACACCAGACTTATGCTAATGTTCATAGTTGAAAAAATAGTTTCGGATTGAGAAATAACGCCCATTTTTTCTTCCAAAAAATGACCTTTTTCAGCAATTTTGATAGGTGCAGAACCAGAAATACCGCCATGCCAAACCATTAAGCCAGAATATCCAGCCGCACCAATAAGTGGATAGTTCATTGGGATATTATTTTTGGAGGCATGTTCTCCGACTTTTCGAGCAAAGATAGCGCCAAACACCAAGCCCAATCCCCAATTGAAAAAGCTAACTAATAAAGTCAGTAAAGTAACCCAAGCTGCAGCCTGAGCCGTATTACTACAAAATAGTGTGACTTTATCTATCCAATGACTTACTGTTTTAGTGAGTGCCAAAACATGACCTAGTACGAGCATGAGCATCATCTGCACTGCAAAAACTAAAAGGGGAGAGTTCCACAATCCCTTTTCCCAATAATTGAGGAGTGATAAAGGTGTTTCTAGATTTGGACTTAGAAAATAGGCTAAAACAAAAGTGACTAAAGTAAGTACTACTGCTATTGTAAATGGTGCAGGTAGTAAAGCCTTAAATACACGGATTAGCCGAGCAGACATCTTTTAGAATGGTAAGTCGTCTTCTTCAGCGTCAGATGCTTCTAATGGTGCTTGAGGCATACTAGCGTCTTCTACAACGGCTGTTGCTGCTCTATTGATTCTCCAAGCGTCGATATTGTGATAATATTTACCATTATACTCTCTAGAAGAAAGATTGAAAGAAACTTCTATTTCAGTACCAGGCTGAATGCCATCTATCATAGCGATTTTATCCTCGCCAAAAAGACTGAAACATACTTCTGGATTGTATTGTGCACCAGTGTCAATGACAAAAGATTGTTTTTTCCATTCTTTTCCGGCTTTACTTGTGCCACTTTCTATATCTAATGCTTTGACTAATTTTCCTGTAATTGCTAAACTCATGTTCTATTTAATTTATCGATCAATAATGTTTTCCAAGCCTCACTAATGCGGCCTTTTTTTAATAATTCTTTAGCACGGTAATGCAAAGCTTCTCTAGCTTCTTCATCTTCAGCGCTAAAATTTAGTATTTCTTTTATAGTATAATTTTCTTCTTTATATTTTTCTACTTCATCTATACTTGGTATAGATTCCATATTACCCAACATTCCTAAGTCGTTTCCTGTAAGGATATAGCTGTTTCTAATTCGAGATGGAATGTTATCTATACCAATTCCTAAGTTACGTATAGGCTTCTCTACTTCAAACAGTGCATCTTGTGATGAACGGCAATACCAATTACCACCCATTCGACCTACTAAATCAATTTTGTTAGGGTCAATAGCACCCATATCGTTGAGTATGTTTTCGTTGATGTGCAACATCTTGATTTCACAAATGATCAAATTTCCAGCTCCTCCTTCTTGTCCTAGAGAGATAACCTCATTGACGACACATTCCATTTGAACAGGTGATTCTTTCACTCTAAACGGCTTTACTAATTCAGATTCGACCGCTGTCAGACCAGATTTAATAAATTCGTTGACGCCAGATTCATATTCTGTGCTTGAAAGTGATGTCTGTTGCACAATGTCGTAAGAAACTACATTTATAACAACTTCTTTGTTGTTTAACACATTTTCCAAGGTATGCTTAGTCGTGTTGTTACGTACTCGTCTTGCTGGAGAAAAGATAGCAATAGGAGGGTTAGCACTAAATACATTGAAAAAACTAAAGGGGCTAAGGTTAGGATTGCCATACTGATCTAGTGAACTTGCTAGTGCAATAGGACGAGGACCAACAGCACCCAAAAGGTATTGGTGCAATTCGCCAACAGGAATATCTTTAGGTTGTATGTGTAACATAAAGGTTAAAAATGATTCATAACAAAAGTAATATTTTGACTGTAAAATTAAAGCAGGATTCAGAATAAATATTTTTTAAGTAAAATTGACTAAAAACTATATATTTGCAATCCATTTTGCTGCGGATGTGGTGGAATTGGTAGACACGCTAGACTTAGGATCTAGTGCCGCGAGGCGTGGGGGTTCGACTCCCTTCATCCGCACACTAAAGCAACTCCATCTGGAGTTGCTTTTTTTTGCCCTAGCTCTTCGGTGCTTTATGTTATGAAAATTCACCAAAAATAAGGTTGATTTTATTATAAATTCACACATGCAATTTTGACTTAAGCTTAAAAAGTGTAAATTTGACACTATACTAAAATGTACATTATGAAACCACTCTATACTTTATTGATTGTTTTGATGCCATTTATTGGTTTATCTAAGTCAGAATCTAACACTATTTCTGAGCCAATTTCTGTATCTATTGTTGTAGATGAGATTAATTCGCTGGACTGCATAGACCCTACTCTTATTAATCCTGATGCCATTTGTTTTTTTATTTATGACCCTGTTTGTGGTTGTGATAATGTCACTTATTCCAATTCTTGTTATGCCGAAAATAGTGGTGTATTGAGTTGGGTAAATGGTGAGTGTTCTTCTGCAACTGTATTTGGCTGTACAGATGAAACAGCTACTAATTTTAATCCTAGTGCTACGACTGATGATGGTTCGTGTACTTATCCAGAGCCAGAAGGTTTTAACGTCACATTTTCTATAAATACTGCTAACATAATAGTAGGCCCTAACGGTATGTATATAGGGGGCGGTATGTTTGGTGATGCTATGGCACTGCCGTTATCTGATGATGATGGCGATGGCATTTGGACTGGCGTAACTTATATTAGCAATGGAGCAAGTGGAAACTACACCTTACTAAATAGCCCAAATAATGGTGGCGACTGGGGTGCTAAAGAAAATATAGCTGGTCTTCCTTGTGCTGATGCGGCCAATTGGAACGATAGAATTTTACCTGCTATCAGTTCTGACACAACACTATTACATTGTTTCGAAACTTGCGATACTGATGGCACATGTCCACTTATCTCAGGTTGTACTGATGAATCTGCTATGAACTATAATCCAGCAGCTTCAGAAGATGATGGTAGTTGTGAGTTTTTAGTTGACGGAGAATCTCTTTACTGTGACACTCAAATCTATCACTTCATGAATGATGTTGAAGTCGCATCTTCTATATTTATTTCTGTAGGTAATAATGGTGCAAACTCAATTATTATTCAAGTTGAATC
>CAJWHN010000033.1 GCA_913041085.1 uncultured Flavobacteriales bacterium
AACTACCAATGATATACGTTCTATTTTCGTACTTTTTCACTTCAATGTATTTCTAGAGTTTAAAAATTGGAAGATGATTAGCAAGATAGAAGTGATTAAAGCACTTGCTATTGTACGTAGTAGAATATTGCCAATATCGAATCTAAAAGCTTCAATAGTAAACAATACTAAATGATGTATAAATACCAGTAGGGTAGTATATATAACACAAATCTGAACGCCAAATTCTTTCATTGAAAACTCAATCATAGTTTGAGTTTTGTTTTTCAGTTGAGGGACAAGTCTATAAAGTATTGGGGTGCGTACATAAGTAATTAATACACATGTAAAAGCATGCATTCCCATAGAGTTTTGAAAAGCGTCAATAATAAGCCCTGTTCCTAAAGCTATGAATAGGGTTAAATTTTTATTTGACTTATTGAAGGGTAATAATATGATAAAAAGAAGATAAACATAGGGATTGATATATCCCATAAAAAGGATATTGTTAAAGATGAATACCTGTAAGAAAATAAAAAGTATAAATCGAACGCTATGTCTAATCGTTACATTATTCATCTAGGGATTTTTCTAAATTAATCTTTTCAGTTTTATTTAAAGACTCACACACATTGACATACCTCAATTGTTTCAAATCTTCAATGAAAGTCATTTTTATTTTATGGAATTTATCGTCATTCTCTGTGTCAATTTCGCTTATTAGACCAAGGTCTATTTTTGAAGGAAAAATATGAGAAAAACCACTTGTTATTACAGTGTCTCCAATAGTTAACTTTACATGTGATGGGATATCGTATATACGAGCTTTTTTATAGCTTTTTCCATCCCATTGTAAAGAGCCAAAGTGATTGTTTTTTTTGATTGCTACACTCAGTTTGCTTTGGCTATGTAAAATTGATAGTACCAAACTGTAACGTTTTGAGGTTTCTTTAACGATACCTATTACACCTTTTTCAGAGATAACGCCCATGCCTTTTTTTATACCATCGATTTCACCTTTATCAAGGGTTAAATAATTATTGGCCTTTGCTACAGAGTTATTTATGATAGTTGCTGAAATGTATTGATAAGGGTCTGTGCTACTTATAGTATCTGTGTTTTGATAGCTAATAAGACTTTTTAATTTCGCATTCTCCAATAGGAGCAAATCGTTGGTCTTCTTTAGTGAAAAGTATTCCCTAATATTGCTAATTAAAGCAAAACTATTTGCTGTTACGCCATTAGTTGAATTTAAAAATGCGGCCTTATGAAATTGACTGTTTTGAACGATAAGAAATAAGGCAAAACTTTCTAAAAGAATGAATAAGAGTAAATGATTGTGTTTATTTATTAACTCTAATAGGTTTCGCATTTTCTATCCAATAATTTATCGAATTAAAAATGGGAAGTTTTCAGTATTCTTCAATGCAATTCCTGTGCCTCTAGCTACTGCTCTAAGCGGGTCTTCAGCGACATATACTGGCAGTTTAGTTTTTAAAGATATACGTTTGTCAAGACCTCTGAGCATAGAACCTCCACCGGTAAGGTAAATACCAGTATTGTAAATGTCGGCAGATAGCTCTGGAGGTGTTTGACCTAAGGCAGCAAGTACAGCTTGTTCTATCTGCGAAATCGTTTGGTCTAAAGCTCTGGCAATTTCTTTGTAAGTGACGATAATTTCTTTTGGAATACCACTCATCAAATCTCTACCATGAACTGCAAAATTTACTGGTGGTTCTTCTAATTCTTGAAGAGCAGCACCAACATTTATTTTTATTTTCTCTGCCATACGTTCACCAATATCTATATTGTGATGATTTCTCATATAAATACGTATATCCGTAGTGAAATTATCACCTGCTACACGAATAGATCTATCGGTAACAATACCTCCTAATGAAATGACAGCAATTTCTGAAGTACCACCGCCTATATCAATAATCATATTACCTTTTGGTTCGAGAACATCAACACCTATACCAATAGCTGCTGCCATAGGTTCATGAATAAGGAATACTTCTTTTGCTCCAGCATGTTCAGCTGAATCTTTTACCGCTCTCTTTTCTACTTCTGTAATACCTGAAGGAATACAGACTACCATTTTTAATGATGGTGAGAATATACTTTTTCTTCGAGGTATCATTTTAATCATACCTCTTATCATTTGCTCTGCAGCAGAGAAGTCAGCAATAACACCATCTTTCAGCGGTCTAATGGTTTCTATAGTTCTGTGGGTTTTACCATGCATTTGCTGGGCTTTTTTACCTATAGCAACAACTTTGTTTTGGATAATATCTTTAGCTACAATTGAGGGCTCATCAACAACTACTTTGTCGTTGTGAATGATAAGAGTGTTTGCTGTACCTAAATCAATAGCAATCTCTTGCGTCATAAAATCGAAAAAACCCATATTCTTTTCTTTTTAGTGTTTAAAATGTCTTGTTCCAGTCATTACCATGACCATTTTGTTTTCGTCGCAGTAGTCAATGGATAAATTGTCTTTAATAGATCCCCCAGGTTGAACTACTGCTTTAATACCTGATTGATGTGCAATTTCTACACAATCTGCAAAAGGAAAGAAAGCGTCTGAAGCCATCACACAGCCCTCTAAATCAAAACCAAAATGCTTGGCCTTTTCAATTGCTTGATTTAAGGCGTCAACTCTAGAGGTCTGACCTACACCACTTGCCAATAGTTGCTTGTCTTTTACAAGAACGATAGCATTTGACTTGGTGTTTTTACAGACTTTATTAGCAAACTCTAGGTCTGTCAAATGTTGTGCTGTTGGCTCTTCTTTTGTTACTGTCTTCATGCCCTCAGCTCGGTCGATGGCTACATCTTTATCTTGTTCTAAAACACCATTTAAAATAGTTCGAAACTGTCTATTTGGTAAATTAGATTCCTTCTGCACTAATATAATGCGATTTTTCTTGGATTTCAAGATTTCTACAGCTTCTTTTTGATACGACGGAGCAATAATGATTTCGCAGAATAAAGTGTTGATTTCTTGGGCTGTTTGCTCATCAAGTTCTACATTACAAACTAGTATGCCGCCAAAGGCTGAAATAGGATCTCCAGCTAGAGCAGCCTTGTAGGCATCTTTTAAGTTATCTTTTGAGGCAATACCACAAGCATTATTGTGTTTTAAGATGGCAAATGTAGTGTCTTCAAATTCAGAGATGAGATGTATTGCGGCATCTACATCGAGTAAATTATTATAAGAAAGTGCTTTACCATTGAGTTGTTCGAAAAAGCCTTCAAGATCACCATAAAATGTACCTTTTTGATGTGGGTTTTCTCCATACCTCAAGCTATTAGCATTAGGCATACTGAATTTGAAGGCTGTATTACCATCATCAAAATATGAAAATATAGCAGAATCGTAGTGCGATGAAATATTAAAAGCTTTTGATGCAAAGCGTCTTCTGTCTTCAATTTCAGTACCATCTTTTTCTTTTAGAATATCATGAAATTCTACATAATCAGCTCTCGAAGAAATGACCATTACATCTTTGAAGTTTTTGGCTGCTGCTCGAATTAATGAGATGCCACCGATGTCAATTTTTTCTATGATAGATTGTTCGTCAGCACCAGAAGCAACAGTTTCTTCAAAAGGGTAGAGGTCAACAATAACAATATCAAACTCTGGAATGTCATATTCTACTAGTTGATTATTATCAGATTCTAACTCGCGACGACTTAAAATACCACCAAATACCTTAGGGTGAAGTGTTTTTACTCTACCTCCTAATATAGAGGGATATGAAGTGAGATCTTCTACTCTTTGGACATCTACTCCAAGTTCTTCAATAAATGTTTGAGTACCTCCTGTAGAGTAAATATTTACTCCTAATCGGTTGAGTTGTTCAACGATAGGGGCTAATCTATCTTTGTAAAAAACAGATATTAATGCATTTTTGGGCTGAATGTGTTTGTTCATTTATCTATGGTCTTATCTTGCAATATTACCTAAATAACATCTTTCAATCAACCACTATTAAAAGCTTTTGCCTGTTTGTTAATAACTTTCAATTCCTTCAAAAAATCTTATCTTTATCGAACCAATTTTCATTATGATTTTACTGCGTATTTTTTTAGAAAGTTTTCGTTTTGCGTGGCATGCTATCGTTAGTAATAAATTGAGAACTTTTTTGTCTTTGCTAGGTGTAACCATTGGTATTTTAGCAGTTATTACTGTATTTACAATTGTTGATTCTTTGGAGAAAAACGTCCGTGATAGTATCAACAAATTAGGAAGTGACGTCATTTATATTCAAAAATGGCCTTGGGGTGCTAGTGATGATGGTGAGTACAAGTGGTGGGATTTTATGAGTAGACCAGAGGTTGAAATTGGAGAAATGAAAAAGTTAGCTGCTAAGTCTAAAAAAGCAGAGGCTATTGCCTTTATGATTAGTGCAAATAGAACACTCAAATACCTCAACAATAGCGTTGAAGGTGTACGTGTTATGGCAGTTTCATACGATTGGAAGTCGATTCGAAGTTTTGACTTGGCTTATGGCAGATATTTTACTGAGCAAGAAATTGATGGTGCTAAAAACTATGTCATATTGGGGCATACTATAGCACTTTCCTTATTGAATAATTTAGATAATGTAGGAGAGGTCATTAAGATTAAGGGTGAAAAAGCTACTGTTATTGGTGTTTTTTTTAAGGAGGGAGAAGATATTACGGGCAACTCTTTAGATGATGCTGTTGTTGTGCCAGTTACGTTTGGATATAAACTAATGAACAAGCGATCGAGTAATCCCACTATTATCGCAAAAGCAAAAACCGATGTTTCTAATGAGGAGTTAAGGTATGAGCTCACAGGCGTTATGCGTTCGCTTAGGAGATTAAAGCCCAAAATGTCGGACAACTTTGCTATGAATGAAATAAGTTTGATAAGTAGCCAGCTGGATAGTGTGTTTTCAGTCATTGGCTTAGCAGGTTGGATTATTGGAGGGTTTTCTATTCTTGTAGGTGGATTTGGAATTGCAAATATTATGTTTGTTTCTGTCAAAGAAAGAACTAAACAAATAGGTATACAAAAATCTCTAGGGGCAAAGAACAGTTTTATCTTGTATCAGTTTTTGTTTGAATCTATCTTTTTGTGTTTAATTGGAGGTATTCTAGGTTTGACTTTAGTCTTTTTACTCACTCAATTTGTGTCTAATTTCTTTGATTTCTCTATTGATTTAACCCTTGAAAATATTGCTTTAGGTTTGAGTGTATCTGCAATTATTGGTATAATTTCTGGTATTGTTCCAGCATTATCAGCATCAAAACTTGACCCTGTTGAGGCCATAAGAAGGTAGTCCAATTATTGAATGATAAGCCTTTTTCTAATTTGACTTTGCTCACTATCTAAAACAATAAAATACATTCCTTTTGCATAATCATTGGCGTGAATAAAGAATTGATTTAATCCACTTAAAAAGTTACCTTCATAAATAGTTGTGACTTCTTTGCCTAAAACATCTGTTAGACTGATTTGACCTTCAAAAGACTCCACACAATTCACCGGAATACATGTTATAGCACTAGCTGGGTTAGGATAGACGCTCATTTCAATATTTGTTATATTATTTTGACTTAATGAAGCATTATTTTGTTCTAAAATATTGAATTTGAAATAAGCCTCAGGGGCAGGTAATGGACGACTGAGGGTTTTGCCAGAATTGGCGGTTGCTTCTATATAATAGTAAACAGAATTGGGTGCAGATAAGTTTTCCTCAATGAAGGCAGACCAATTATTTCCATCTGTATTAGTCATACTTAATGACTGATAGCCTTCCTCCAAGTTTGTGGTCCAAAACAAAGTAGCCGAAGCTATACCACTTTGATGTTGGATACTTGCTGACACATTGTATTGTTCTATCGGATAGCTATCTTCAAGTTGTTGATGTTGTATCAGCAAGGGTTCATTAACACCTACCGAATGGGTAATGCAATGTATTGCACCACTATAAGAAATAAGATTTTCACCTTGGTTGTCAACATCTATACCAACAATGTTGTAGCCTGGTAAGGCTTGCTCGTATATACGTTGTGCTATGGTGTCGTATTCTGTTCTGTAAAAGGGTACCAACACTGTATTATTTACAAAAACCGAATTGGTGTAGGTTCTGTAATAGCCGTTATTATCAGGATAATTACCAGATGAGCTTGGGGGACTAGGAATCCTTATAACTTCATAAGGAGTACCAAAGGCAGAATTGTAATTATCTAAAACGTATTGGATATTAGCTTCAATTTGTGGTCCGTCAGCTACGCCTTCAGGGTATTCGGCTATTAATAAGGTTTCTTCGTTAAGGAGTTTCATATGCATATCAATATGGTGTATGCCGTCGTAGGGTAAATTATCCATAATGATATAGTTATCGATGCCCATGAATTCTTCTAAAGTGTTATTTATTTCTTCAATTGTATGGTCAGGATAGTAAACGTTACCATCAAATCCTTCCCAAGCATATCCACCGCTATTTTCATCAACGATTAATTCAGAGGAAAATGCCGTTCCCATACCATCACTCATAAAATTACCGCCGGTTGCCATTAAGTCCCAAGGAGCTTGAGTGGTGTTGTGCATATTCATATTAAAATATTCAGCTACTTTTTCTGGTACCAAGTCGTCATAAGGTCTATTTCTATTATAAATCCAATCCACTAAAATGGCTTCACCAACGTCATTTTTATAGACGGTATTTTGCCCATAATCTCTTATCCAAATATTGTTGAAATCGGTTTTAATAAAATTTACATTCTCTGTGCTAATTCCTTGATTCAAAAGATAAGATTCGACTTCACTTTCTTCCTCACAGATAATTATGACTTGACATTCTTGAACAGCATTAGCTACGATTTGTGAAAGAATGGTTTCTTCTTGTATGTTATAGCCAGTGCTCCATGTAATAGTTAGTGCTTGTATTTCTTCCCATTCAGCCATTGTTCTTACTTGTTCAGACGGTGGTGTGGTATAAATAGTTGCAGACGAAGTCTGTTTTTGATAAGGATTTTCTGTAATTCCTAAGGATTTTAAAAACCCTTTTTCTCTTTCATTTGGAGCAAAGCCTTTGGGTAAATACTGAGCATATGCAAAAGAAGAAAAAAGAAGAAAAAATATGATTTTTTGCATTATTTGATGATATTAATAGTTAGTGTAATTAAGGTTCAAATTTACTAACTAATATTCAATTATGCCATTAATATAGAATTGGTCTTTTCTATGGCTTCTTGAATGCTCTTGACATTTTTTATTCTAAAAATCAGTTTACCTTTCAGTTCTTTCATCTCACAATTTTTATGATTCTTTTTAAAATATTCTAAGACCTTGCCAAAGATAACAGACTGAAAATAGGGGTTTTCCTGTGGGGGGAAATATCCTGTTAAATTTTCGTTTTTTAGAGATATACGTTGGAAGCCTAGCGTTTTGCCTATCCAACGTAGACGCAGTGATAAGATTAATTCTTGCACTTCTGTGGTTAAAGGTCCAAACCTGTCAATAAGTTTAGCCTCGTATTCTATAAGTTGCTCTTCTTCAGATAAACTACTCAGTTCATTGTATAATTTTAGACGTTCACTGATGCTATTGACGTAATCGTTGGGGATTAGTATTTCCATATCAGTATCTAACTGACATTCGTCAACAAACTCTTTTTCTTTATTGTCATCGGCATACAATTTCTTAAACTCTTCTTCTTTCAGTTCGTTTATAGCTTCATCCAATATCTTTTGATACATCTCAAAGCCTATATCACTAATAAAGCCGCTTTGCTCTGCACCCAGCAAATCTCCTGCACCACGAATATCAAGGTCTCGCATAGATATGTTGAACCCACTACCAAGTTCAGAAAATTGTTCTAGGGCATTAAGTCGTTTTCTTGCGTCTGCTGTAAGAGAATAGGTGGGAGGGGCTAAAAGGTAGCAGAACGATTTTTTATTGGAACGTCCTACACGTCCACGCATTTGGTGTAAATCACTGAGCCCAAAGTTATTGGCATTATTGATGATGATGGTATTAGCATTTGGTATATCCAAACCACTTTCTATAATAGTAGTAGAAACTAACACATCAAATTCATTTTCCATAAAAGAAAGCATCATTTCTTCTAGTTTTTTGCCTTCCATTTGACCATGTCCTGTGCCAATTTTCGCATCTGGACAAAGTCGCTGTATGAGTCCTGCCACTTCTTTGATGTTTTCAATTCTATTGTGAACAAAATAAACTTGTCCACCCCTAGAAATTTCATAACGGATAGCGTCACGAATAGTTTCTTCATCAAAAGTGCATACTTCAGTTTCTACAGGGTATCTATTTGGTGGCGGCGTATTGATAACTGATAAATCCCTAGCACCCATCAAAGAAAATTGTAAGGTTCTTGGGATAGGTGTAGCGGTCAGAGTTAAGGTATCTACATTAGCCTTAAAGGTTTTGAGTTTATCCTTCACAGCTACTCCAAATTTCTGTTCCTCGTCAATAATTAATAATCCTAAATCTTTAAAGCTAACATCTTTTCCTACAATTCTATGTGTACCTATCAAAATATCTACCTCACCTTCAGCTACTGCTTTTAAAGTTTCTTTTTGTTCTTTCGAAGTCCTAAATCGATTGATATAGTCCACTTTACAAGGCAATCCTTGCAACCTCTTATTAAAGGTCTTGGCATGTTGCATAGCTAATATGGTAGTTGGCACCAATACGACCACTTGTTTATTATCTGCTACAGCTTTGAATGCCGCCCTAATGGCAACTTCTGTTTTTCCAAAACCGACATCACCACAAACCAATCTGTCCATTGGCATTATACTTTCCATATCCCTTTTAACATCTAGGGTTGCTTTATGCTGGTCAGGAGTGTCTTCATACATAAAGGATGCCTCTAGTTCATATTGTAAAAAACTGTCTGGTGAAAATTCAAAGCCTTTCTGTTCCTTTCGCTTGGCGTACAATTGAATGAGGTCATAAGCAATGGTCTTAACTCGGGTTTTTGTTTTCGCTTTTTTCTTTTGCCAAGCACCGGAGCCTAGTTTATTAGTTTTTGGTTCAGCTCCGTCTTTGCCACTATATTTCGCAATTTTATGAAGGGAGTGAATGCTAATAAACAAAGTATCGTTGTCTTTGTACAAAAGCTTAATGGCTTCTTGCTTCTTATTATTTATGTCTATGGTGTGCAGTCCAGCAAAGCGACCAATACCGTGGTCGATATGAGTGACATAATCGCCTGCTTGCAAACTATTGAGTTGTTGCAGACTGATGGCTTGATTGTCGGCAAAGCTTTTTTTGAGGTGAAATTTATGATATCGCTCAAAAATTTGATGGTCGGTATAGCAACATAATTTCAATTGATGATCTACAAAGCCTTGACTCAAACTTAAAAGAATAGGTTTGAAATGAACTTCTTTATCGTAATCTTCTAAAATACTCTCTAAACGATTGATTTGTTCCTTGCCATTACAGAGAATGAAATTTTGATAGCCTTTGTCGTGGGCATCTTCTAAATCCTCAATGAGCAAATCAAATTGCTTATTAAAAACGGGTTGTGGCGAAGATCGAAATTCATAAGAAGCATCGGCATTAAAGTAATGGTGTTGCCCAAACTCTACAACAGGAAAATGAGCCAATTGTTCTAAGAATAAGTCTCCGTTTAAGAAAATATGTTGAGGTTGGGTGTGTTTAAGAGGACTATCTTGAAGATTGTCAAAGTGTTGCTCTGCTTTTTCAAAGAGCTCATTGAGTTTGTTTTTGTTATGGTCACAGTCTATTAGCCATACTTTAGAATTTTTAGGTAAAAACTCTAAAATACTTTCTTGGGCATTGTCACTAAAAATAGGGAATCGAGGAACAATGCTAATGTGTTTTTGCTTTTCTTTAGACCTTTGGCTATTGATGTCAAAAGTCCTTATACTTTCTATTTCTTCGTCAAAAAATTCTATTCTAAAAGGCGACTCGTTAGAAAAAGAAAATACATCTACGATACCACCACGAACGGAATATTGACCGGGCTCAATGACAAAATCAACTCGTTCGAAGTTGTATTCTTGCAGACATTCGTTTAAAAAATCTATGGAGATCTTATCCGATAGCTTAATATCGAAAGAATTATTTTTAAGCTGTTCTTGGCTGATGACTTTTTCAAAGATAGCCTCGGGATAACTGACTATTAAGGGTAAATTTTGATGGTTTAAACTGTTTAAAACCTCTGTTCGTAATAGAACATTGGCATTGTCGGTTTCTTCTAGCTGATACGGTCTTCTGTATGAACTAGGGTAAAATAATACCTTTCTGTTTAATAGTGTCTCGAGGTCATTCAGAAAGTATGCCGCTTCTTCTTTATCGTTAAAGATAAATAGTTGAGGTCTTCTTATCTTTTGAATACTGTGTGATGCAATAAGTGCTGTTTGAGCACCAACTAAATTTTTAAGATGAAATTTTGCAGAATTATTTTCTCTAAAACAATCCGCCATTGCGTTCAAGCAAGGGTGGTCTTTGTAGTGATTAGATAAAATTAAAGGCTTCAATTAATCCTCCTGCATAAATGATTCGGCCTTTTCAACCATTTCTGTTGAACCTATAAAAAATGGCACACGCTGATGTAAGTCATTAGCTTCTATATCCATTATTCGCTGAAAACCATCTGAAGCCTTGCCGCCCGCTTCTTCAATAATCCAAGCTAAAGGGGCACATTCGTATAAAAGCCTTAATCTACCTTTAGGAGCAGCATCTGTATTGGGGTAAATGTAGATGCCACCTTTCAGCATATTACGGTGAAAATCGGCAACTAGTGAACCCATAAATCGTGCAGTATGGGTACGCTTTCCGTTATTCAGTTGATGACAGTATTCAGTATATTTTCTAACACCTTCAGGCATTATTTTTTCGTTGGCTTCGTTAACCGAAAATATTTCACCATTGAGTGGAGTCTTAATGTTAGGGTGTGAAAGACAGAATTCGCCAATCGAGGGGTCAAGAGTAAAACCATTAACACCATTGCCGGTAGTATAAACTAGCATAGTAGAAGAGCCATAAATGACATAACCTGCAGCAACTTGTTTAGTGCCTTTCACAAAAAATTCATCGGTGGTCACCTCTTTGTTGGTTTCTTTTCTCTTTAAGACATTGAAGATAGTCCCTACTGATACATTGACGTCTATATTTGACGAGCCATCTAGCGGGTCCATGCATACTAAGTATCTAGCTTCTTTGGACTCTAATCCATCAAGAATGATGATTTCTTCATTTTCTTCGGATGCAATAGCAGCGCATTGTCCACCAGAATTTAGTGCAGAAATAAAAGCGTCATTGGCATATATATCTAGCTTTTTTACCGACTCACCTTGCACATTATCTTCGCCTACTTCTCCCAGGATATCGACTAATCCAGCCTTATTTATTTCTCGATTTACGATTTTTGCTGCTATGGATATATCATAAAGCAAACGAGTTAAATTACCAGTAGCTTCTGGTTTCAAAACTTGTTGTTCGGTAATAAATTCTGCTAGAGTAGTTATTTTAGCCATTGGGTGCTTAATTATTTAGCAAATATCGAATTTTTAGACAAATAATTACGTTCAAAAATAATTAACTTTGAGCACAAGATTATGGAAGTTAAAATTAGAAAAGGTCAAAAAGCTGATTTGCCTAGTGTATTGGCACTTATCAAGGAACTTGCTGAATTTGAAAAGACTCCTGATGAGGTTAGTGTGACTTTAGAAGAGCTTGAAGAAGATGGCTTTGGACAACATCCCTATTATTGGTTTATCGTAGCCGAACACAAGGGAGAAATCATCGGACTTTCTTTTTATTTTATTCGCTATTCGACTTGGAAAGGACGTTTTTTATTTTTGGAAGACTTTGTGGTCAAAGAGGATTTTCGTGGTCAAGGAGTTGGAGCGCAATTGTTTGAGGAAACAATTCGTATTGCTCAGCGATTAGAGGTTAAAGGTATGGTCTGGCAAGTATTGGATTGGAATGAAGATGCCATACGTTTTTACAAAAAATATGAGGCATCTATACATACAGAATGGCTAAATGGAAAACTTAGCAAGGAACAATTAAATGCATTTGAATTAAATGAAAGTATATAAGTTTGGAGGGGCATCTGTGAAGGATGCTGAGGGTATACGTAACATTAGTCAACTCCTTCTTAATGAAGGTGCAGAATCTCTTGCTATTGTTGTTTCAGCTATCGGTAAGACGACCAATATGCTAGAAAAAGTAGTCAATGATTATTACGATAGAAATACCCCAAACCTCGATGATGTCAAGCACTATCACTATGCTATTTTAGAAGAATTATTTGATAAGTCTCATTCTATTTTTGATGAAGTCAATAATCTATTTGTGGAGATAGAATGGGCTATAGAAGATGCTCCAACTTCCACTTATGCTTATGAATACGACCAGATTGTATCGGTTGGCGAATTGTTGTCCACCAAAATAGTAAGTGCATTTTTAGAGCAGGAAGGCATTGCCAACAAATGGATAGATGCTAGAGATATAATTCGTACCGATAATACCTACAGAAATGCTCGTATAGAATGGGAATTAACACAACAACAAATTGCTAAACTCATTTCTAATAACGGGGTATTTTTGACTCAAGGTTTTATTGGTTGCACCACAGAAAATTTTACAACTACTTTAGGACGTGAAGGTTCAGATTTTACAGCTGCTATTTTAGGTTTTGCTTTGGACGCTGAAGAAGTAACTATCTGGAAAGATGTGGACGGTATGCTCAATGCTGACCCTCGTTATTTTAACGATACTAAGTTGTTACATCAGCTCTCCTTTGCTGAGGCTATTGAGTTAGCCTATTTTGGGGCAAAAGTGATACACCCCAAAACCATACAGCCCTTGAAAGAAAAAAACATATCACTAAGGGTTAAGTCTTTTCTCAATCCTAAAGAGGAGGGGACTGTCATCTTAGAAGATGCAGAAATGAAACCCTTTATGCCTTCTTTTATTATCAAGGAAAATCAAATATTGATTTCTATTTCTGCCAATGATTTATCTTTCATCGTGGAAGACCATTTGAGTTATATTTTTTCGCTTTTTGCTAAATACGGACTAGCTATTAACATGATGCAAAACTCAGCAGTAAGTTTTTCTGTTTGCGTAGATAACGATTCTCAAAAAACATTGCCTCTCATTTCTGAACTAAAAGAAGGTTTTAAAGTTCAATACAACGACCAATTAACACTGTGTACCATTAGACACTACGACCAAGCTGCCATAGACAAAGTGGTGGATGAAAAAAGTATACTTGTAGAACAAAAAAGCCGACAGACTATTCAGTTTGTATTTTCAAATTAGTTCCTTTTTAAAAATCTTGTGGTCTATTTCTCTTTTTTTGGTTAGTTTTGCATTCAACAATCCTTAAAAAAAACACCATGAAAAGACTATTCTACTTTCTTTGTGTGAATTTTATTTTTTTCACATCAAGTGCCCAAATTACACAATTTGTTATTTCTACAACAACTACAAACAATGCCAACGAATACCAATGGGATATTCTAGATTCGGATAGTACGACTATTTTATTTTCGAGTTCAGTCTTTAGTGATAGTACTATGGTGAATGATACGGTTATGCTAAGTACTAAAGACTGTACATCTTTAGAAGAGGCAAATGATATTCAAAAGCTCAAAATTTTCCCTAATCCAAATAATGGAACATTTAATTTAAGTTTAGATAATTTCTCTTAAGAAAAGGTAAGTTTCGAAATAGTAAATACACTTTGAGAAAGGGTATATATTCAAGATTTAGAATTTAATGAATCGATTTCTCAAAACTTTGAATTGAACTCACTTCCTAAAGGAATTTATTTCTTGCATGTTAAGACTGAAAGCAATTGTCTTGTTGAAAGACTAATAATTCAGTAATTATAGATTCATCTGTCTATAATTTTTTGAAATAGTACTTGAGCAATTTTGATTTGGCTTTCTTGCGTCCAACCAGCAATGTGAGGGGAGAGTATGACCCTATCGGACTCTAGCAATTGTTTCAATTCTTTTGTTTGTTCGGATAAGTTTTCGAAAGATGTTTTTTCGTATTCCAAGACGTCTAGACAAGCCCCCAAGACCTTGCCAGAGTTGAGATTTGCCACAAGGGATTTAGTGTCTAAACAAGCCCCTCTTGAGGTGTTGATTAGGTATATGGGCTTATGAAATTGCTTCAAAAATGAATCCTTGACCAAGTGTTGAGTTTCTTCTGTAAGTGGAATGTGTAAACTCAGAATATCAGTTTGTTCAAAAATGGTTTGCATATCACTTTCAATAGCATTTTTTGGAGTGTAGTTTGTTTTGTATTTGTCATAAGCTAGTACTTTAGTGTCAAATCCACTTAATATTTTGGCCAATGCTGAACCATTATTTCCATAGCCAATAATACCAACCGTTTTACCATTCAACTCAATCCCTCTGTTTTCTTCTCTTTGCCAAATGCCCTTTCTTACTTCGCTGTCAGCTTTATTAACATTATTGAATAAACTTAAAATCATGCCTAAGGCGTGTTCAGCTACAGCTTGTTTATTCCCTTCAGCAGCATTGATAGCATGTATGTTTTTAGAATGGGCATAGTTAACGTCTATGTTTTCCATACCTGAACCTGCACGAGCGATAAAAGTAAGCTTTTTAAAGTGCGATAAGAAATTGGCATTAATACTGATGCGAGAACGAATAACTAGACCATAGATATCATTGTGTTGTTCAATAATAGCCTTCTCAGAAAGGTCGTATCCTTCAATACAAGAGTAGCCTTCTTTTTGTAATTCTTCCCTAAGGTATGGGTGAACGGTATCTACAAAAAGTACTTTTTTCATATAGATAATATCAGTTGACCTATGAGGAAATAAATAAATAGACCAAGTACATCGTTAATAGTTGTGATGAATGGTCCGGTAGCTAAAGCGGGGTCAATTTTATATTTATCCAAAGTTAGTGGGATAAATGTCCCAAATAAAGCAGCGAAAATGATAACAGACAATAGTGCTATACTCACTGTTATGCTCAACAAAAGACTGTAGCCTAATAAATAAGCTGCTAATAAAATAATACTAGAACAGATTATACCATTAACTAAAGCAACACCGAGTTCTTTAATCAGTCTTTGTGAGATATTCCCTAATGTATATGTTCCACCAGCTAGACTTTGTACCACAATAGCAGCAGATTGAACACCAACATTACCGCCCATAGCTGCAATGAGAGGGATGAAAAATGCCATTTGATAGTTTTTTTCTATATCAAATATGCCTATCACTTTTGCACCAAAAAGACCACCTATCATACCAATTAATAGCCAAGGAAGTCTAGCTCTAGTAATTTCCCAAACGGTATCACTAGACTCTACATCTTCAGAAATACCCGATGCCATTTGATAATCTTTTTCGGCTTCCTCTTTCATAATGTCCATGACATCATCGGCAGTAATTCGACCAATTAAATGGTTCAAGTCGTTAACTACAGGTAGCACAATTAAGTCGTACTTATTCATCGTATTAGCTACCTCTTCTTGGTTCATCGTTGCGCTAACTTTGATGATGTCTTCTTTCATTATGTTAGAGATTATAGACTTGGAGTCAGTAAGCAATAATCGTTTGAGTGATAGGGTACCTAAAAGAATGTTATTGTCATCAACAACGTAAATTGTATAGACTAATTCCACATCTTCTGCTTGTCGGCGCATTTCTTTGACACAACGCATGACCGACCAGTTGCTATTTACCTTGATAAGCTCTTTTGCCATCAAACCACCAGCAGTATCTTCATCGTAATTAAGTAAGTCAACAATATCACTAGCCAAATCTTGGTCTTCAAGGTGTGATAGTACTTCTTGCTTTTTGTTCTCTGGTAGTTCAGAAATGATGTCGGCAGCATCATCTGAATCCATATTATCCACAAATTCTTCGGCGATTTCTTTAGGAGAATGTATTTTTAAGAGTTCTTCTCTGAGGTCATCTTCTAACTCTACCAACACATCGGCAGCTATATTATCTTCAAGTAGTTCGAATAGAAAACAAGTGTTTTCAAATTCTAATTCATCAAGAATTTCGGCAATATCAGCAGGGTGACAGTCTGTAATCATAGTAATAATAGACTTTTGGTCTTTATTTTCTATGCGTTTATTTAGTTCGCCAATAAAATCTTTGGTTAATTCAAACTTCATCACTCAAAACAGCTTGTTAAATTCATAAAATCTTCAACACTCAATTGCTCAGCTCTCAATGAAAGGTACTGACTAGCAGTATTTTCGTCCACCAAGTTAAGACTTTTTAGAGCATTTCTCAAAGTCTTTCTCCTTTGACCGAAAGCTGTTTTTACCACTTGGACGAATTTTTTTTCATCACATTCTAACTTATCTCTGTCATTTCTTCTCAATCGTATGACTGCTGATTTTACTTTAGGTGGTGGGTTAAAGACAGTTTCTTCTACCGTAAATAGGTATTCTACATCATAATAGCATTGTAGCAGTACACTAATAATGCCATACTTTTTGCTGCCGGGCGGGGATACCACACGTTCGGCAACTTCTTTTTGAAACATACCTACAATTTCAGGAATTAAATCTTTGTGATCTATTGCTTTGAAAAGAATTTGAGAAGATATGTTGTAAGGAAAGTTGCCAATAATAGCTATGGGTTCCTTGAAAATTTCTTGTAACGGTAGTTTGAGGAAATCACCTTCTATAAGATGGTTGTCTAATTCAGGATAGTATTTTTTAAGGTGCGAAACGGATTCTTTATCAATCTCTATCACAAAAATTTCTGTATCTAAAGGAATAAGGAATTGTGTTAGCACTCCCATACCTGGACCTACCTCTAGCACTTTAGAATAGTTGTTTAAACTTAGTCTATCAGCAATATCACGAGCAATCCCTAAATCTTTTAGGAAGTGTTGGCCGAGGTGTTTT
>CAJWHN010000034.1 GCA_913041085.1 uncultured Flavobacteriales bacterium
TTAACGCCATGTCGTTCAAATTGTTTTAGTTGAACATGTCTTTTACTCTTTCAAAAAATGACTTGTCGGATGCCGTTGGGTTTGGAGTAAAACTCTTAGAGTCTTTAAAAGAGTTGAATATTTTTTGTTCATCTTTAGACAAGTTTTGAGGAGTCCAAACGTTGATGTGAACAAGTAAATCACCTTTTCCATAGCCATTTAAAGAAGGTAAACCTTTATTTTTAAGTCTTAAGATTTTACCACTTTGTGTGCCAGATTCAATCTTTATTTTTGCTTTTCCTGAAATAGTAGGTATTACAACATCATTGCCAAGTACTGCATCAACAAGGCTTATGTAACAATCGTAATGTAAGTTGTTATTTTCTCTTTTCAGTTCTTTGTGGTCTTCTACTTCTATCAATACGATTAAGTCTCCCGAATATCCGTCAAATGGTGCTGCATTTCCCTTGCCACTTACTTTTAATTGCATGCCATCTTCAACACCAGCAGGTATATTGATGCTAACGACTTCTTCTTTTTGAAGCATACCGTTGACATCTGTACCACTAGGTCTTTTGTCTATGATTTTACCCATTCCTTGACAGGCAGGACACGCTTGAGCAGTTTGCATTTGTCCAAGTATGGTGTTGGTTACTCTAGTGACTTGTCCCGTGCCACCGCATTGGCTACAACTGTTGTAAGTTACGCCTTCGGCTTGTACTAATTTTTTAACCTTTATTTTTTTATCAACCCCGTTGGCGACTTCCTCTAAATTAAGTTTAAGTTTAATTCTTAGGTTTGATCCTTTGTGCCTGGTAGCACCACCTCGACCACCACCGCCGAAGAAACTTTCGAATCCACCACCACCACCAAAGATGTCACCAAATTGAGAAAAGATGTCGTCCATATTCATACCGCCACCTCCGCCAAATCCACCTCTGTTGCCCATACCAGCGTGTCCAAATTGGTCGTAACGTTGTTTCTTTTCTGGATTACTTAAAACATCATAGGCTTCAGCAGCTTCTTTAAACTTTTCTTCAGCTTCTTTATTGTCTGGATTTTTATCAGGGTGATATTTGATTGCCATCTTTCGATAAGCTTTTTTAATCTCACTTTCACTAGCCGATTTGCTTACACCAAGTACTTCGTAATAATCTCTTTTACTCATCTTATTTAGCTATTAGCTACAACCACTTTGGCATAGCGAATTACCTTTTCGTTTAAAAAATATCCTTTTTCTACTACATCAATTATTTTGCCCTTCATATCATCTGATGGGGCTGGTATATTGGTAATAGCTTCGTTATAGTCTGTATTAAGTTCTTGTCCTATGGGGTCTTCCATAGCTTTTAGACCTTTTGTTTCAAGAATACTTTTTAATTTGTTGTAAATCAAAACAACACCTTCATCTTCTTGTTTTTGATTGGCTTTTATAGAGCGCTCAAAATCATCAAGGACTGGCAGTAAAGCTGTTAGTACACTTTCGCCGGCGGTCTTGTATAAGTCCATACGTTCCTTGGCAGTTCTCTTTTTAAAATTTTCAAACTCTGCAAAAAGACGCAAGTGTTTGTCGTTGAGTTCAGCAAATTTTTCTTCTATAGTCAGTTCTTCCTTTACTTCTTTGGCTTTTTCTTCTTTCGTTTCTTTCTTTTTCTTTGCCATCTTTTAAATAAAAATTAATCTTCACTAATTACAATGACAAAAAAAGTGCCAACACCTATTGATAGACATTTTGTCAGAAAACTCGCTGCTCGAAAAGCGAAAGTTTGTATTAGTTTAGTTTTTTGGAATTCAAGAAGTTGTTTAAATCCTCTCCTTTTAAATTTTTAGCTACGATTACACCGTTGCCATCAACTATGAATGTTTGAGGTATTGAGCGAACTCCGTAAATAGCAGCGCCATCTGATTGCCAGCCTTTAAGGTCACTAACGTGGTATTCCCAAAATAGTTTGTCGTCAGTCATCGCTTTAAGCCAACTGCTGAATTTCTTATCCAAAGAAACACTGTATACTTCTAATCCATTACCATTTTCAAATTTTTGATTTTTGAATTTGTTGTAGGTCTTGACTAAGTTTGGATTTTCTCTTCTACAAGGACCACACCACGATGCCCAAAAGTCAATTATGACATACTTCCCTTTTAAAGAAGATAATTTTAATACTTCTTCTTTAGGGTTTTTGAATGCCAATTCTGGTGCTTTGTCACCTATATTTATTGATTGAGCATCAAGGTTAATACTTGAAATTACAAAGGCTAAGATTAAATAAATTTTGAATGATTTCATTGTATTAGTTTACACGTTTAATATTTGCTCCTAGCTTATTTAATCTATCATCGATATTTTGATATCCTCTATCAATTTGATTGATGTTATCAATGGTACTTGTGCCTTCTGCCGATAATGCTGCTATTAGAAGTGAAACTCCTGCTCTAATATCTGGCGATGTCATTCGAGTAGCTCTAAGAGGTGATTTTCTGTCAAGTCCTATGACCGATGCTCTGTGTGGGTCACAAAGAATGATTTGTGCGCCCATATCAATAAGTTTATCGGTAAAGAACAACCTACTTTCAAACATTTTTTGATGAATAAGAACACTGCCTTTAGCTTGTGTTGAAACGACTAAAATAATGCTCAAAAGGTCAGGAGTGAAGCCTGGCCAAGGGGCATCAGAAATGGTTAGTATAGAGCCGTCTATAAAGTTTTCAATTTCGTAACTTTCTTGTGATGGTACAAAAATATCATCGCCACGTCTTTCGAGCTTAATACCAAGTTTTTTAAAAACATTTGGTATTACTCCTAACTCATCGTACTTAACGTTTTTGATAGTTATTTCAGATTGAGTCATAGCAGCTAAGCCAATGAATGAGCCAATTTCTATCATATCAGGAAGTACTGTGTGCTCACATCCGCCAAGGTAATCTACTCCTTCAATGGTAAGCAAGTTTGAGCCTATTCCTTTAATCTTTGCGCCCATACTATTTAGCATTTTGCACAATTGTTGGAGATATGGTTCGCAAGCCGCATTATATATTGTTGTAGTTCCTTCTGCCATTACAGCAGTCATAACAATATTGGCAGTTCCAGTTACTGATGCTTCGTCAAGGAGCATGTACGTTCCCTTTAGGCCGTCTGTTGTTACTCTGTAGAAACTTTCTTTTGAGTCGTAGGTAAATATAGCTCCTAGTTTTTCAAAACCGATGAAGTGAGTGTCTAGTCTACGTCTACCTATTTTGTCACCACCTGGCTTAGGAATATACCCTTTCCCAAAACGTGCTAACAAAGGTCCTACAATCATGATAGAACCTCTGATTCTTGTACCTTTAGTTTTGAACTCGTCTGATGTCAAGTAGTCTAAATTAATTTCGTCAGATTGGAAAGTATAGCTACTTGGACTTAATTTTTGAATTTTAACACCTAAATCAGATAATAAATCAATTAAGATATTGATATCGACTATATCAGGAAGGTTGTTTATTGTTATTTTTTCTGGTGAGAGAAGAACTGCGCATAGTATCTGTAAAGCTTCATTTTTAGCTCCTTGTGGTTCAATTTCGCCACTTAATTTTCTTCCGCCTTCAATTATAAATGAACTCATTTAGTTTCTGTGTTGGTTTCTATTATTTCTATTATTTTTCTTTTTCTTCCTAGCGTGAGGGTTTTGTTGTTTAGGGTTTGGGATAAACTTTGAAAGCTCTGTTCCTTCAGGCACACTAAGCTTACCTTTTGAAAGTTTTGTCAATTGATTTAAAATGATCTCATCTTCAACAGTATCCAAATTCCAATTTACGTAAGATTTTTTCATCTGATTGGCTATGGCAATTACCAGTTTACTCTTTAGCTCTTGGTCTTCCATTTTTATAGCTTCATCAATCATTAGTTCAATGACTTTTCCGTAATGATTGTACTTGATTTTACTGTTAGGATAAGCTAGTGGTTCAGGTTTTTCAAACAGTTTTTCTATGATTGGCTTTTCATAAGGAGAATCCACATCAAGTTCAAAGTTTGAAATGACAAATAAGTGATCCCATAATTTATGTTTGAAGTCTGCAACATCTCTTAATTGTGGGTTTAGTTCTCCCATAATATCAATAATGCCGTTCGCCATTTTTTGTCTCTCCACCTTATCTTTTAAAGTCATGGCATGTTCTACCAATTTTTGAATATGTCTGCCATATTCTGAAATGACTAATTTATTTCTAGACGAGTTGTATTCTAATTCCATATATAAAGTAAAATTATAATGTTCGAATGTACGCTTTTTTTACATATCTAATTATGCTATAATATCTAATTTAGCAAATTTAAGAAGTAGTGTTTTTTGTCCTAATCCATCGAAGAAAATAATGGCTTTTTTGTTGTCCGATAGTCCTTCAATCTGTAAAATTTTGCCCTTTCCAAAGCGTTCGTGATTAACACGCATGCCCGCTTGTAGTTGTTGGTTTTTAGTGTTTTCACTACCAACTTTGCTCATTGCTGCATTAGCTTTTGTAAGAAAAGTAGGTACTTGTTTGGGTATAAATTTTGTTTTTGGGCGATTTGGTTTAACAAAAAGTTTGTTGGTATTATCTCTAAATGGTATTCCTTTAGTTTTAGTTTGGAAATTCCTTTTGGTTTGGTATTGCCAATCCAAAAACTCTTCATCAATTTCTTGTAAAAAACGACTAGGTTCACAATCGGTTAATTGACCCCATCTCCATCGGCTTGTGGCGTATGAAAGCTGAATTTTTTTCTTTGCTCTAGTTAATGCCACATAGAACAATCTTCTTTCTTCTTCTAATTCTTCCCTAGAATGTACTGCTAATTGTGAGGGGAATAGATTTTCTTCCAAACCGACTATATAAACGTATGGAAATTCTAATCCTTTAGCAGCATGAATTGTCATCATTGTGACTTTATTGAAATTGTCTTTGTTATCATTATCTTGGTCGGTAATCAGTGCTACATCTTGCATGAAGTAATCTAAAGTATAGGGTTCGCCTACTTTTTTATTTTTCTCAACAAATTCCTTGATGGCGTTTAAAAGTTCTTGCACATTTTCATAACGACTTACACCTTCTGGAGTTTTGTCTTTGTCCAGTTCTTTAAGTAGTGTGCTGGACTTGGCTATAGATTCTGCTAGTATAAAAGCATCTTCTTGAAGTTGAACCTTAAAGCTATTCATCATAAGAGCAAAAGCCTTGAGTTTTTGCAAAGTTCCGTTGTTAACCCCAATTCTCGGATGGTAAAACGGATTTTCTATACATTCCCAAATACTGACTTTATTTGTTCGTGAACAGACTATAAGTTTTTGAATAGTTGTTGTCCCAATTCCACGCGCTGGGTAATTGATTATTCTTTTTAAAGATTCTTCATCACTTGGATTAATGAGAAGCCTGAAGTAGGCTAATAAATCCTTTACCTCTTTACGTTGGTAGAAGGATAAACCTCCGTAGATTTTATAAGGAATATTTCTTCGTCTAAGCGACTCTTCCAAAGACCTAGACTGGGCATTTGTTCTGTAAAGTATAGCAAACTCATTAAAGAAACATTGATTGTTCATCTGTGTTTCAAATATAGATTGCCCTACGATTTGCCCTTCTTCATTATCGCTCATCGTTTTGCAAACTTTAATGATGTCGCCAACACCATTTTTGCTAAATACGGTTTTCTTAATCTGATTTTTATTATTTTTAATGACACTATTGGCGGCATTAACAATAGTTTGTGTAGAACGGTAGTTTTGTTCTAGTTTTACAGTGCAAAAATCAGGGTAGTCATTTTTAAAATTTAAAATGTTCTGAATATTTGCACCTCTAAAAGCATAAATACTCTGTGCATCATCTCCTACCACACAGATGTTTTCATTCATAGCGGCGAGACGTTTTACAATCATGTACTGAACTTGATTGGTGTCTTGATACTCGTCTACAAGAATGTATTTGAATTTGTTTTGGTATTTGTTAAGCGTTTCAGGAAAATCTCTTAACAATATGTGTGTATTAAATAGGAGGTCGTCAAAATCCATTGAGCCAGAAGTGAAAAGTCTATTCTGATAGGTTCTGTACACCATAGCCATTTCGTTTAGCTTTCTACTAGAATCTTCAGCCTGTAATGTAGTGTTGCTCATGTAGGCTTTGTAAGAAATGAGATTATTTTTAAGTGAACTGATGCGTCCTAAAATTACATTAGGTTTGTATATGTCTTTGTCTAAATTGAGTTCTTTAACAATACTTTTTATGAGATTTTTGGAGTCTGCCGAGTCATAAATTGTGAAATTTTGGGGATAATTCAACTTATCAGATTCATACCTTAAGATTTTAGAAAAAATGGAGTGAAAAGTTCCCATCCACAGATTTTGCGCCTCACTACCAATGAGTTGGTTTATCCTTTCTCTCATTTCTTTAGCAGCCTTATTGGTAAACGTAAGTGCAAGTATATTGAAGGGGTCAATTGCCTTGCTAATTAGGTTAGCAATTCTGTAAGTCAGCACTCTAGTCTTGCCAGAACCTGCGCCTGCAATAACCATAAGAGGCCCTTCTGTGTGCTGAACGGCTTGTTTTTGGGATTGGTTTAATTCGTTTAAAAAATCACTCAAAATGAAATATATTTGGGTATGAAATTGTTTTCAAAATTAATTCTATTATGTAATTTATTTATCAATTATTTAAATCATTTTTCAACATATTGTTTAGCGATAAAATTTGATTAATTTAGTGCATTGATTTATGAAAAAAATTCCATTTTTATTTTGCGCCTTTTTAGCAAGTTTTTCCTTTGCACAATGTAGTCTAGAAATCTCTGATACTACTCACATCAATTGTAATGGAGATAATTCTGGTGCAATAGGTCTAAATGTTTTGAACGCTGCTCAGCCCTATACTATTAACTTAAGTAATGGCGCAGTGGCTGTTAATGGTGATAGTTTTTCGGGCTTAACAGCTGGGACTTATCAGATCATACTTTTGGATGCAAATTTTTGTAGTGATACAGTTGAAATAAAGCTGAAAGAGCCTTCTTTACTAACTTTAAATATGAAATGTGAGTCTAATGATTTAGTTGCTGAAGTTAGTGGGGGAGTTAAGCCTTACATGTACTATTGGAGAGACCTTTCAAATTCTATTTATTCAAACGATTCTTTGCTTAGTTTTAATCCAGATCAATTTTATGACTTTGAGGTTATAGACAGTAAAGGTTGTCAGTTAAGGGATAGCGTGTCCTTATTCGTGGATTTTAGTGTTGACAAAATTATTGGTGATGTGCCCTTGACTATTCAGCTTACAAATGCCAGTAGTGAAGGTTTATATCAATGGAATTTTGACGATGGAGAAACATCTAGCGATAATAATCCAATTCATGAGTACGAATCTGTTGGCTCATACAACCTAAGTTTAAAATTGACTGATGAGCATGAATGTGTGGACGAAAAAACAATTGTGATTGAAGTGCAAGGTTTTGATTTGTCTATCAACGATTGGGAAGAAATGTTCAATGCTTTTAGCCCAAATGGAGACGGTATAAATGACAGTTTTTCTTTCGAAGAAAATAATGCTATTTCTGAGTTTAGCGTTAAAATTTTCAACAGATGGGGCTCTTTAGTTTATAGCTGGACTGACCCCATTTATAAGTGGAATGGTTTAAACTTTGATGGCGATAATTTAACACAAGGAGTATATTATTATTACATGAATGCAACAGGTCAAGATGGTCAATTATATGAAAAAAAAGGTTCGATAAGCTTGTTTTTCTAGAGTGTTAACAACTTTATTGAAGTACAGTTTAGCTAATTTGCTTTAGTAGTACTATTAATGTTATATTTGGCTTTTTTGTAAGATATAAATGATATTTTTGTAAATTCTTATGTATATGAGTAAATTTACTTTTTTAATAAGCATTAAAAATGAAAAACATTAAAATTTACACGAAAGCTCTATTCTGCTTTCTTTTATTACTATCCTCATCTAGTAAGGCCCAGCAGGTTTTCATAAGTCAAGATTTTGAAAATCCAGCGACAATGGATTGGACCTTAAATGAAATAGTACCATTTTTAGGAACAGTTAGTTCTGTTCACAACACATTCATTGTGAATGATGTGTACGATGGAGGAAATGTGTTTTACGATTTTGCTGTTATTCCAATTCCAAACACAGCAGATCAAGGATATCAACCAAATAGTAATTACTTGCATACAGCAGCTTTTGATGCAATTAATGGAAATGGCGGTCTTCCTGCTGTCTTAAACTCTACCTACAAAGATCAAGTAGTTAACGACATACCAGAGTTGATTTGTGCTATGACGCCTGATTACAGTACAATTGGTTTTGAAGGGGTTGATGTTTCTTATTGGTGGTACAGTATTTGGTCCGAAACAGAGTTTGGTACAGAAGTTTACTATTCTCTTGATTTTGGAACAACATGGACGCTTATTGATGGCCCTTTGTCTGCTGACACTACTTGGCAACAATCTTATATAGATATGGGTAATACCCTTGATAACTTGCCAAATGTTCGATTTGCTTTTGTATTCAGTAATACATTGGATAACGAATTTACAAACGATCTTCTCCCTTTGCAGGGTTTTGGTCTTGATGATTTTCGTTTGATTGCAGATTGTTATTTTGAATTACCTGAAGATTATACAGTTTGTTCTGGCGAGTCAACAACCATTCATGCCGATACAACTTGGTATAATACATTTGCTTGGAGTACAGGTTCTGCTGAAGATAGTGTATCTCTTGTTATCAATCAAGACACTACAATTTCTATTATAGCTGTCAATGAATTTTGTACTGTCCAAGATGATATTACCATTTTTGTGCAAACAGAAAGAGCAGATCTTGGTCTTATAGTCAATGGAGAAGTCAATGGTGTTGGAATTCCTTGCTATGGCGATTGTAATGGAGAGCTTCAACTTGAAGTAATTAACGGTACTCCAGAAAATGATGGGTCATATACTGTTCAGTGGATGGATTCTTTGATGAACCCAATAAATAACAACGTCAATAATAGTGTTTTAAATAATTTTACTTCAACTCTGTCAGATATTTGTGAAGGTAAATATTATGTTTCTGTTCTAGATGCTATTTGTACTATTCCAGAAATGGATTCTATTACAATCATTTCTAACGATTCAATTACCAATACATTTACTTCAGATTCTACTTCTTGCTACAATGGTACAGATGGTACGGCGATGGCACACCCCTCAGGTGGTATAGCCCCTTATACATATAATTGGGGTGCATTCGGTACACAGCAATCTATTGCTGATTTACCAATTGGTACATACACTGTAGTCATTACAGATAGTGTAGGTTGTTCTAAAGATTTTAGTATTGAAATAAGTCAACCCAACCAGCTAATTGTAGATGCTTTTATCTCTGATCAAATTAGTTGTTATGGACTTTCAGATGGTGAGCTTTCAGCTAACGTTTATGGAGGTACTGGTGATTATTCATTTGTTTGGAGTCACCCTAATTACCCTTGGGTTGACGATGCGCCATATCATCTTCAAACGCTTTCAAATCTTCCTTATAGTGTTGGAGCTGATGATATAGCTCTAAATCCGAACTATCAGTCTTACTCAGACCCATATAAAGTCACAGTTACAGATGATAATGGATGTCAATCTGAGTCTGAAATATTTTTGATAGAACCACCAAAATTAGAATTGTTCTTGACTCAACCGACAAAACCAGCTTATTGTAATAATAACTTGCTAGGCTCTAATACTGGATGGGCTCAAGTTTCAGCTTCTGGTGGTACTCCTAATGCTAATGACAATTATAATTTCGTGTGGTCAGTGCTGGGTCAAACCGATGAAGATGTATTATATAGTTCTATACAAAATATGAATTCTGGATTCTATGATGTAACAGTTGTAGATAACAGATTGTGTGCTGATCAAATTACAGTTGAAATTGATTTAGTTGCTACTTGGCAAGAGTTTACATCTTCCACACCAGCAAGTTGTTTTGGATACAACGACGGAACAGTTTCTATTTCTATGGAAGGTGGCTGTGGTGATGTAGACAATAGTTGCGATTTCTATTATGAGTGGAATGGTGGAGCTGCAACTGGTAATAATTTACCTGATGTTGATGAATTACAGCAAGGTAACTATTCAGTAACTGTAACGGATGAGTTTGGTTGTGAAGGTGTTTATACACTTACAGTCGATGGTCCTACTAGAGTAGATTTTCAAGTTACAGACTTAGTAAATCAGTCTTGCTTCAGCCCTACGGCATCTTCTGATGACGGTTCAGTTGTAGTTGAGGTTGTTGGAGGTGTAGCTCCTTACGACGTAAGTTGGACTGATATGAATACGATGATTAGCAATAATGCCCAAACTCTAAACTCTCTAACTGTTGGCGGATTAGCATCTAGCAATTGGGAAATTCAGGTCACTGATGCTTCTGGTTGTGAAGGTATATTTGATTTAACATCCCTACACCCTAATCCATTCTTTATAGATAATGGTGTTGAAGTTACTGTCGAAATAAATACTGACGAATTATTTTTAACAGATACCATTAATTGTTTTGGTTCAAGTAATGCCATAGCATCAGTTTTAAATTCAAACCCTTCGTTTGATTATTCTTGGCACATTGAAGGTTCAACAGAGGTTATCGATGAAGGCCCATCTTCCAATACACTCCCAGCAGGAAATATTGAAGTTACAGCATCTTATCTGCTTAGTCTTTGTAAAGCAACGTCTACCCCAGTCACAATTGTTGAAAGAGATCCTTTTACTCTAAATAATTTAAGTACAAACCCATCTTGCTTTTATGACAATGATGGTTCAATATCAATTACAGTTACAGGCGCCACTCCATTTTTAAACAATGATCAGTTAGAGGATTATAATCACACTTGGTTTCCAAATAGTTTAAATGGACTTGGTTTAATAAACGAAAACGGATCTCTTGATTTTAATATCGCAAACCAAGAAGCAGGGACTTATTATCTTGAAGTGGTAGATAGATACGGTTGTGATACAGTTTTTACAATTGAGTTAATAAACCCTTCTGCTGTCACAGCTGATATAAGTATATCAAATCCAGATTGTCATAATTCAAACGGTGCGCCAAATGGTAATATTACTGTAGTTGCTTCTGGAGGGACTACTCCATATGACACTTATTATATATCAGCATCTAATAGTAATGGGTCAGGAGTATTTAATGGTCTTGCTGGAGGAAATTATTCAGTTTATGTTGAAGATGATAATGGTTGTACTTCAATAGTATCTAATGTGATTCTTTCAGAACCCTCTCCTTTAACTATTGACTTAGTTTCTTTAGCAGGTGTTGATTGTGATGGGGATAATTCAGGAGAGATAACCGTTGTAGCAAATGGCGGTACTCAGCCTTATGCTAATTATACGCTAACAGGAGCTTCTACCGCTAACAATAATAGTGGTGTATTTGCCAATTTACCAGCAGGTAATTATGTCGTTGGAGTTGAAGATGCTAATAATTGTACTAAAACAATTAATGAAACAGTTACTTCGCCTACTCCACTTTCTAATCCTATTCTTGCAGTAACTAATCCAAGTTGTTTTGGTTCCTCAGATGGGAGTATTGATTTAACAGTTACTGGAGGTACCTTGCCATATACTTTTGATTGGTCAAACGGCGAAAACTCTGAAGATGTTGGTTTTCTTAGTTCTGGTTTAATCACTGTCAATGTAACCGATGAAAACGATTGTGAGGTTACAGCTAGTCATACTCTAATAGACCCAGCAGAGGTAATTGCTGATTGGGTAATCAATACTGCGGGTGCTAATGGACCTTATTCTATAGTGTCTAAACCAGCACCCTTTACTGTTGAATTTATTGATGTTAGTCAAAACTCAGATGTTACACTGAATCAATGGTGGGTTAATGGTAACAATACAACATCAAATTTTTATGAGGGATTTGCTGCAAATTCTTATCAGTATACATTTACCGAAATAGGTGATCATGAGGTTATTTTGGAGGTTACAGATGGCACTTGCGTTGATACAATTTCTCTAGTTATTTCTGTTCAGGGAATAGTTGAGTTTAACGCTTTCTCACCAAATGGAGATAATATTAATGATAATTTTTCATTTGAAAATTATGGAATTTCAGATTTAAATGCTGTATTTTATAACAGATGGGGTGACAAAATTTATGAAATGAATAGTCCATCAGACACATGGAATGGCGTTTCAATGAATGGTTTAGAAGTTCCAGAAGGCGTTTATTTTTATGTGTTGAATGCTACTGGTGAAGACGGAACTCCATACAATGAAAAAGGTTCGGTTACTATTTATAGGTAATTTATAGTAAATACTTTTAATACTTTAGCTCAATTTTATGAAATACCAGTTATTATTTATAGCTTTTTTATTTGCTTTCTTTGATGTTAAATCGCAATTTATCACATCTACTGATACAGTTCTTTGTTCTGGTGAAGATGTCACACTTGTAGCATCAGGAGCAAATATTAGTCCATCATTTATTAATACTGATGATATCCATTCTGGTATTATTGATATGGGGTTTGATTTTACTTTTTATGGCAATACATACAATCAATGTGTGTTATCTGCTAATGGTTATATCACATTTGATTTAGCTCAAGCTGGAGTTTATTCACCTTGGACAATTAATAATGCAATCCCAAATGCTGGACAATTACCTGAAAATGCAATTATGGCACCTTGGCATGATATTGATCCTAGTGTAGGGGGTAGTGTAGTTTTTGGTACTTATGGAGCGGCACCAAATAGAGTATTTTATGTGGTCTGGTGTAATATGCCATTGTTTCAATGCAACGACCTAATCGTTGACCAATATGCACTTATGTTTGAAGGCTCTAACAAAATCGAAATGCATTTAAACAATAAGCCGTTATGCCCAGGTTGGAATGGTGGAGCAGCAGTTCAAGGAATTGTTAATGAAAACAGTACACTATTTGAAATAGTTGATGATCCTGTTTTACTTCAGCCTAGAAATTTCCCATTAAATTGGACAGCTGATGATGAGGGTTGGGAATTTATCCCCAATGCCGACTTTACAGATTACATGATAAATGCAATTGATTATAGCCCTATTGCAACAGGAACAGTAGTATGGTCAGATCAGTATGGAAATATTTTAAGTGACTCCTTAACGCTTTCTGTCACGCCAGATACAGGTGCTATATATTATTATATCTCTGTTGTTGATGTATGTACTGGAGAAACCATTAATAACGTAGACTCTGTACTGGTTCAAACCTCAGCGCCGACAAATGCAGGTTTAGTGGATGTAGCTACTGAAGACAGTACAATTTTTTTATGCGATATAACCGATGGTCTTGAAACATTAAATTTATTCAATTACTTGGGTGATGACTATGAGGATGACGGTAATTGGTTTGAAAATAATGTAATTGTTTCAAATGAGCAAGATTTAGTAGAAAGCTCAACAGGTGATTATTCATACATAACATACGGTGTTAATGATTTATGTAACGACACATCATTAATAAGTTTAAATGTTAATAAATTACCTGAGGCTGGAGTAGAAGGATATAAGCTAGTTTGTTCTGGTGATCCTACTTTTAGTATGTTCAATGAGCTTAATGGAATTCCACAGACAGGAGGAGAATGGTATAATCCAAATAATGATAGTGTTATTGATACTTTTGATCCACTAACTTCTGAAGTTGGTACTTATACTTATGTAGTTGAAGGTGTAAATGCATGCCCTTCTGACTCTCAATTTTTATATATCGATTATCAAGAAGGTTTTGAGATAGAAACCTATTCATCTCCAGTAAGTTGTAATGGATTTCAGGATGGGTCAATTGTTTTATTTGCCAATAATAATACTGTTTCGCCAATAACTTATTCCATTGATGGAGGTGCTACATATTTTAGTTATAACGAGTTCGATAATTTAGAATTTGGCACGTATTATGTAGTGGTCAAAGATGGTAACGGTTGTTTAACGGATTCTGTAGCAATAGTTTCTTCTGCAGCTCCTGAAATAAATGTTTTAACAACTGCAACGGATGTTTTATGTTATGGAGATAGTTCAGCAACTGTTTCAGTTTCTTCCATTTCTGGTGGTAACATCGAAAACTCATCTTATCAATACAATTGGTTTCAATCTGGAACAGATGAGTTGGTAGGCACAACCGAATCCATTCAAGTTCCTGTTGGAGGGTATTACTTAGTTGTTGAAGATGATAACGGATGTCAAGGAACAGATGAAGTTTCTGTTGAACAAGTAAACCCTATAACCTTCTCTGCTGAAACAGAGGACATCACTTGTTTTGGTGGTACTGATGGACAAATACTGGTAGTTGTTACAGGAGGAGGAACTCCACCATATAACTTAAAGTGGACAAATCAAGGTGATATTAATTCATCTTTCCTTTATGATTTAAGTGCTGGAGTGTATGATTTGGAAATTTCCGATGTAAATGACTGTATGATATCTTCAAGCTTTGAATTAGAACAATCATTATCCCCTTTAACAATTGAAATGGGAAGTGTTAGTATTAGCTGTTTTGGAGAATCTACAGGTACTGCTCAAATTACAGCTAGTGGTGGCACACCACCTTACTCTTATCAATGGAGTAGTGGGCATGTTACAGATGTTGCGGATCAATTGCCTCAGGGTGTTTATTATGTTGATGTGACAGATGCAAGAGGGTGTGTTGTCTCTGACTCCGTTACAATTAATGAGAACTCTCAGATTATTAATAATATTAGTTCAGTACCTGTTTCTTGTTACGATGGCTCAGATGGTAGTGCAACAGTTTCTAGTTCAGGTGGTACAGGTTCTTTGATTTTTAATTGGTCTAATGGAAGTTCAAATACAACAATTACAAATCAATCCTTTGGAGAATATTGGGTGAAAGTAGAAGATGAATTAGGTTGCTTTACAATAGATACAATAGAGATAGGTCAGCCTAAACCATTGAAGTTACAACTTTTCACTACTGATGTAAAATGTAATGGTGGTTCAGACGGAGCAATTTCGTCAACTGTATCGGGTGGAACAGCTCCATACAATTATGATTGGAGTTTGAGTGGAAATTCTTTCAGTTTTACTCAAGATGTATTTGCTTTAACAAGCACTGACGAGCCATATGTTTTAACAGTTAACGATAATAACTCTTGCCAATCTTCAGTATTAGCCTTTATTAATGAGCCTGATCCTTTAGTTGTTGACACCAGTCATTTAGTCTCAGCTTATTGTCTTAATATACCGACAGGAGAAGTGTCAGTTATTGCTTCCGGAGGTTTTTTATATTCCAATAGCTCATATTCATTTTTGTGGAATACTGGTGAATCCGAAGCTGTTTTAACTAATAAAACATCTGGTAGTTATACAGTCATTGTTGAAGATGATAACGCATGTAAAGATACTTTGAATATTGAAATTCCACTCGAAGAAACATTTACACTTCAATTGACTTCAGATTCTTTAAATTGCTTTTCTGATGGAAGTGGTTCTGCTACTGTTATTAATTCAGGTGGATATGCTCCATTCGATTATCAGTGGAATACTACAGATGGAATTACTCAAGTATTATCTGCCTCTAATACTATTACCTTATTAAGCCTATCGGAAGGTGTAACTAGTGTCGTTGTAACTGATGTCAATGGTTGTACTAAGACAGCTCAGGTTGATGTGTTTCAGCCAAATGAATTAGTTTATACAGTTACAAAACTTAATAATGAAAGTTGTTCTGGGCAGATTTCTAGTTGTGATGGTGTCTTGAAATACACAGCATTTGGAGGTACAGGGAATTACACCTTTTCAACATTAGATTTAGATGGAAATCTGATATCAGAACATTATTCTGATAGCCTTGTGATTGACTCTGCTCTTTGCGCTGGTTTTTATCAGATTCTAATTGAAGACGAACATGGGTGTTCTGGTACTCTAAGTGGTAGTGGTTTACCATTACCTGTTGAAATTATTGCGGGTAGCCCTGTTA
>CAJWHN010000035.1 GCA_913041085.1 uncultured Flavobacteriales bacterium
GCTTCACTTAGTCTTACATTTCGCTGTATGATAGTGTTGAAGACCATCTCTTGAAAATGTGTCTTTACTTCTTCAACTACTTGGTTTGAAAGTCTTAATCTCGTGTCATACATAGTTAGTAAAAGGCCTTCTATATCGAGCTGTTTGTTCAAACGATTTTGAACAATTTTAATTGTATTGAGCAACTTACCAAGTCCTTCAAGAGCAAAATATTCGCATTGAATAGGTATTATAATGGAGTTTGCTGCGGTTAAGGCATTTGTAGTTACTATTCCTAAAGAAGGGGCACAGTCAATGATAATGTAGTCATAACTAGATTTGACTTGCTCTAGTATGCTTTTAAGAATAAACTCTCTATTTTGTTGATTGACGAGTTCGAGTTCAGCACCAACTAAATCAATGTGGGCAGGTAGTAAATCTAAATTTGGGCTTTCAGTTTTAACGATAGTATCTCTTGGACTAAGGTTGTCCATTAAGCATTCGTACAGTCCTGATTTAATTTCTCTTGGATCATAGCCAACACCTGATGTTGAGTTTGCTTGAGGGTCTGCATCTACAAGTAGGACTTTTTTTTCAAGTACGCCAAGGCAAGCTGCTAGATTGATTGCAGTAGTTGTTTTGCCTACTCCACCTTTTTGATTAGCTATTACAATTGTTTTATTCATTTCGTTAGTTTTATTTTTGTAATGTAAATTAATTAGATTTTAAGGGTTAGTCACATATACTCGTTTAAACTCACTTAAATAAGTATATTTACGATTCAAAAATAACCTAATTAATTGAGTGCCTAAGAAGAAAAAAAGGTGTTTTTTTTAACATTTAGCGTAAAATGTTAATAGCTGTAATTTAAATCATTTTAATTATGTCATTACTCATAAATTCTACAGAAACAGTATTTTTAATTGTTCAGGTATTAGCGGTATCCTTTTTGGCTATTTTGTTTTTACAGTCAGGTTTAGATAAGGTTGTAGACAAAAAAGGAAACTTAGACTGGTTGAGCTCTCATTTTGCTAATTCACCATTTAAAAACTTTGTGCCAGTTTTATTTTTTACAATAACTGTTGTTGAGCTGCTATCAGGTATATTAAATCTTTTAGGGGTTGTTTTCTTACTACTTGAAGGCAGTTTAATGCTAGCACTTTATGGTACTATTTTGGCTTCTGTGGCATTGATTATGTTGTTTTTGGGGCAAAGAATAGCTAAAGATTATGTCGGAGCACAATCTATAGTTAGTTATTTTATTCTCACTATCTTGACGTTACTTGTATTTGGATATACAATGTAGGTTTTAGATATCTTCAAAATTAACATCTGTAAAACTCGAATCACCATCTTTAGATTCGTTTTTTGTAGCTGAAATAATTTCTTGTCCTTTGTTCTTGAAGATGTAGTCTACACTTTCAGCTAGAGCGTCTTTGAATTTCTCAAAATCTTCTTTATAAAGAAATATTTTATGCTTTTTGAAGTAGTGACTACCATCGTCATTAAATATTTTTTTACTTTCAGTAATAGTTAGGTAGTAATCGTTTGCTCTAGTAGCTCTTACATCAAAAAAGTAAGTTCTTTTACCTGCTCTTACTTTATTTGAAAAAATTTCTTCTTGGTCTTTGTAGTCTTTCATAATTTTTCATGATTTATCTCTCAAATCTATGAAATTTAATGCAAGACACAAATATAATTCTATTTTGAAAGTTGTTGCTGGTACATTTCGTGATAAATCCCACCTTTTTCGAAAAGCTCAGAATGTGTTCCCATTTCAGCAATTTTGCCGTTATCAAGAACTATTATTTTATCGGCATGTTGTATTGATGACATTCTGTGACTAATGGTAATGGTTGTTTTTTCTGTACCTTCTTTTTTTAGAGACGAGAGTATTTTTTCTTCAGTTTCATTATCTACTGCTGACAAGCAATCGTCGAAAATAAGTATGCTTGAAGGTTTAACCAATGCTCTAGCAATTGAGATGCGTTGTTTTTGCCCACCAGATAGTGTAACGCCTCTTTCTCCAACCATAGTTAGATAAGCTTTTGGGAAGCTTTTGATGTTTTCGTGTATAGCCGCTTTTTTGGCTACTAATTCTATATCATCTTGTGTAAGTTCTTCTTTTGAGCCAAAGGCAATGTTATTGGATATGGTGTCTGAAAACAATAAAGCCTCCTGAGGTACTAAGCTTATTCCTGAGCGAAGACTAGCCAATTTGATTTCCTCTATTGGAAGGTCATCTATCTCAATTTTTCCAGATGTAGGCTTATACATTCGGCTAATGAGGTTGACAATTGTTGACTTTCCTGAGCCTGTCCTTCCGACTATTGCAACAGATTGCCCCTCATCGATGTTTAACGAAATATTATCTAATGCTTTTACTCCACTGTCTGGATATTCAAAGCTTATATTTTTAAAGGATATCTTACCGTTAATATTATGAATATTTCCGTCTTCTGAATTAATTTCTGCATCAGTATTAAGAAATTCATTAATTCTTTTTTGGGAAGCCGCTGCTCTCTGTATAATAGAGGTAACCCAGCCGATAGATGCCATAGGCCATGTTAACATATTGACATATATGATGAATTCTGCGATATTTCCAGTAGTAATATTACCTGCTATAGATTCTTTTCCTCCAACGTATATGGTTAGTAAGGTGCTTAAACCTATCAATAAAAGCATAAAGGGGAAGAAAGCGGCATTAGTTTTAGCTAAGGACACATTGCGTTTGAGGTATTCGTTAGTTTCAGATTTGAAAATGCTAAAATTAGTTCTTTCGTTAACAAAGGATTTCAAAATCCTAATTCCAGAAAAGGACTCTTGAGTGAGTGTAGAGAGAGTAGATAGTTGGGTTTGTACTTTTTCACTCTTGGCATGAATGACTTTACTAATAAAAAAGATAGTAATTGACATTATTGGAAGTGGTGCAAGAACAAATAAACTCAGCTTTACATTGATGCTAAACATATTATACATTACAAAAATGAACAGCGATATCATGTTGATAGGATACATTGTAGCTGGGCCTAAAAACATTCTTACTTTAGTAACATCTTCACTTATTCGTGCCATCATGTCACCAGTATTGTTCCTCTTGTAAAAAGCTCTATCTAATTTCTGATAATGTTTAAATATTTCATTTTTTATATCGAATTCAATAAGTCGAGACATAACAATAATAGTTTGTCTCATAAAAAACATAAAAACCCCTTTTAATAAGGCAAATAGAATTAGCATCATTCCAAAATACAGTAATGTTGAAGTTAAATCTGAAAAATCGTAACTGCTATTTTGTGATGATTCTATGACTTCTTTGGTAGCGTCAAATGCTTTTCTAGTATATATTGCAGGATACAAAGCAAAAACATTAGATGTCACCACGAAAAATGTGCCAAGAGCAAAACGCCATCGGTATTTTTTATAAAATTTGAATAGATATTTAAGCTCTTTCATAAAATTGAACTTGTTAATCCAAATACACAAATAAAATTGTAGTTTTGACAGCGCAAAATTTACCTTTTTTGAATAGTAATTAAAGTGTGACAAAGTTAATTAACTTTCTGCTTAATTTAATCAAAATATAACTCTATGTTGGATGTAAAGAATGTCAACGATTCTGTTGAAGATTTTCAAGTAATTGAGATGATGACTCAAATGAATCATGAGCAATTGGTGTTTTGTAATGACAAAGAAACGGGGCTAAAAGCAATTATTGCTATTCACGACACTACACTTGGCCCAGCTTTAGGCGGAACTAGAATGTGGAATTATGATTGTGATAATGATGCCATTATCGATGTATTAAGACTTTCTAGAGGTATGACATTTAAAGCTGCTATCACAGGTCTATCATTAGGTGGAGGAAAAGCCGTTATTATTGGCGATTCATCTACGCAAAAAACAGAAGCTTTGATGCGTAAATTTGGTGAATATGTAAATAGCTTAGGTGGTAAGTATATTACTGCTGAAGATGTGGGTATGAGTGCATCAGATATGGTTCAAGTAAAAAAAGAAACAGATTTTGTTACGGGCATACCAGTTGAGATGGGTGGAGGAGGAGATCCGTCGCCAGTAACAGCCTTTGGAGTTTATATGGGAATGAAAGCTTCTGCCAAACACAAATGGGGCTCAGATGATTTAAAGGCAAAAAAAATTCTAGTACAAGGCGTTGGTCATGTTGGTGAAAATCTTGTGAAATACCTTACGGAAGAAGGTGCTGAAGTTCTCATCAATGATATTAATTTAGCAAATTTAAAACGAGTTTCGGAGCTTTATAATTGTCAAACTATTGAAGATAATTTGATTTATGATTTGGATGTGGATATTTATTCTCCTTGTGCTTTAGGTGCCACAATCAATGATACCACTATAGAACAATTTAAATGTGAAGTTGTAGCAGGAGCTGCTAACAACCAGCTTCAAGATGAAGAAAAACACGCTAATATGCTTCAAGAAAAGGGAATTTTATATGCTCCAGATTTTTTAATAAATGCTGGTGGATTGATAAATGTTTATTCTGAGATAAATGGATATGATAGAGAAAAAGCTATTGCTCAGACACGTAAAATTTATGATACTACTTTAGAAATTTTTTCTAAATCAGAAGAAGAAAATATTACTACACACCAAGCGGCTCTAAAATTGGCTAAGGAACGTATAGCACAAGCTAAAAACTAGAGAATTAACAGATATATGCTTAATCGACGTCACTTAAGAATACGTGTTTTACAATTTGTTTATTCTTGGAATAAATCAAATGGGGCAGAAATTGCTGCTCTTGAAAAGCAATTTTTGAAATCTTTAGCTAAAGTAGAGGAGTTATATCTTCTTTTACTAATGTATATTTTGGAGGTAAGAGACTATGCTAAAAATTATTCAGAAGACTCCAAGAAAAAACAATTACCCTCTGATAACGATTTAAATCCAAATACGAAGTTCATCAACAATTTGTTTTTACTAAAACTCAGAGATGATTCTGATTTAATAAATAAAGCAGGACACACTAAATTATCTTTTGCTGATGAGCAAAATATGATAAAAGCCGTTTATTTTAAAATGGTAGAGTCCGAATTGTACACTTCATACATGGGTGAGAAGTCTGTTGACTTTGAATCAGACAAAAAGTTTATCGTTAAGCTTTTTAGTAAAGAATTAATAGAAATGGAAGTCTTTCAAGACTTTTTAAGTGAGCAAGATATCTTTTGGGAAGATGACTTCCCTTTTATTTGTAGCATGGTTCTTAAAACAATTAAGGACTCTAATAATGATACAATAGAATTGTTTGAGCTATTTAAGGATACTGATGAAAAAGACTTTGCGGTTAATTTGTTGCGTCATTCCATTGTTCATTCTGATGAATTTTCAGAATTAATTTCTTCAAAAACCAAGAACTGGGATTTAGAAAGGGTTGCGCAAATGGATTTAATCTTAATGCAAATGGCACTTTCTGAACTATTGAAAATGCCTAGTGTGCCCGTAAAAGTTACTATCAATGAATATATTGAACTTGCAAAATATTACAGTACACCAAATAGTAAGAATTTTGTTAATGGTATTCTGGACAGCTTATTAATTGAACTTAAGAGAGAAGGAGCCATTAAAAAAATGGGTAGAGGCTTAATCGAATAATTACTATTTTTGCTATTAACTATTTATAATTTTAACATGTACAAAGTATTTTTAATATCTCTATCGGTTCTATTATTCGCTTGTGGCGATGTAGCCAAAGAAGTGGGTGATAACACAAAAACTCCTGCCAAGAAAGAAGAAGCAAAACCATCTCTTTCATCTAATCTAGTTATGAATGATAATACTTCAGAGTCTTCAAGCGAAAAATCAGGAATGCCTGAGTTTAATTTTGAAAAAGAATTACACGATTTCGGACAACTCGTAGATGGTGAGAAAGTTTCATACTCTTTCAAATTCACCAATTCAGGAGATGCACCATTAATTATTTCAAATGCTAAAGGTTCTTGTGGCTGTACAGTGCCAAATTGGTCAAGAGATCCAATTGCACCTGGTGAATCTGGATCCATAGACGTTACCTTCAACAGTTCAGGTAGAAGTGGAAAACAAAATAAAGCCATAACTTTAACAGCAAATACTAATCCAAACAGAAAGGTGATTAATATCACTTCTGAAGTAACTTCTAAATAAATGAATTTAATTACAATATTTATACAAGCCGAAAGTGGAGGCAATCCACTTATTTTCTTTATTCTAGTTTTTGGTGTTTTTTGGTTTTTTATGATAAGACCTCAAGTAAAAAAGCAAAAGCAAGAACGTAAATTCAGAGAAGAACTTAAGAAAGGAGATAAGGTCATCACTTCTGGAGGCTTACACGGTAAAGTAGTAGAGGTATCTGAAAAAACAGTAAAAATAGATGTTGGAAGCAGCATTGTTTTAAAATTTGATAAATCAGGAATCTCTGCTGAATTATCTAATGCTAAAGAATAATCTTTAACAGGGCTTCGGCCCTTTTTTTATGTTGAGCAAACTTACATTTCTATTCAATAGATTAATTGTTGTTTTAAGAATTGAGAGAAAGCAACTTCCTATTTTCTTATTTCTTTTAGCTCTATCTACTTTATTTTGGATTCTTACTGTCTTGTCAAAAGATTATACTACAACAATACATTATGAGGCTGCTTTTGTAGATTTACCTGATGATAAATTACTCATTGAGGATAAAAATGTTGATTTACACCTTCAAGTAATAGCACCAGGTTTTACCATACTTGCTCATCGTTTAAGTTTCAGAAAACACCTACCACTTTCGGTTTCTACTTTTATTCCTAAAAAGAAAGGCAATAAGTGGAATTATTATTGGCTAGGCAAACAATCCATTTCACAACTTCAAGAAGTTCTTCCTACCAATATGCAATTGTTACACGTTCAGCCTAACAGAATTGATGTGTTATTAGATGAAAAAGCTGAAAGAGTTCTTCCTATACAGATTAAAACAGATTTATCTTTTAAAGATTTATTTCGACAAAAAGAACCTATCAAATTGGAGCCTTCTACAATAGTAATATCAGGGCCTAAAGCTGTTGTTGAAGTCTTTAGCTCTATTAGTACAGAAACCTTAAAAATTGATGACATTAATGCTAATTCTTCTGGAACTATAAACATAGAACCACTCAATCATTTTGAAATAAATTATTCTTTAAGTAAGGTGAGTTGGGAACTGAAAGTAGAGCAATTTACTGAGGGTGAAATGACATTACCTATAAGCATAAAGAATGTTCCTAAGGGTTATGAAATAAAGCTATTTCCAGATGAAGTTACTGTAAATTATTTAGTTTCTTTAGATAAATTTGATTTGGTTAAAAAAGAAATGTTTGCAACTAGTGTTAATTTTGATAATACTAAAAAACGTTTGCCAATTGAATTAGTCAGACAAGCCGATTTTGTAGAAAATGTAAGGGTTAAGCCTGACAAAGTTGAATATTTTTTAATTAAGAAATAAAATGAAAAGAATTGGCTTAACAGGAAATATAGGAAGTGGCAAGACCACTTTAGCTTCTTGTTTTGAGATTCTTGGAATAGCTGTTTTTAACGCCGATAAGCAGGCAAAGTTACTGATGAATAAGGATGTTAATTTAAAGCAAAGCTTAATTGCTGAGTTTGGAAAAGAGGTGTATCTTGATAATGAGTTAAATCGTAAATATTTGTCCAAATTGGCTTTTAATGATGACTTAGTTTTAAAAAGGCTTAATGCTTTGGTGCATCCAGTTGTTCAAGATGCTTTTGAAAAATGGTCTATTCAGCAGAGTGGGGCATATGTCATTAAGGAAGCTGCTATCTTGTTTGAAAGTAATACTTATCAGTCTTTAGATGCAATTATTTGTATTTCTTGCTCTGAAGAAATAAGACTTAAACGTATTTTAAAAAGAGATGATTTGTCAGAAAAGGATGTAAGACAAAGAATTAGTCATCAATGGGCCGAAGAGAAGAAAATATCTCTTTCAGATTATGTAATCACAAACGACAATTCTTCTTTGGTGATGCCACAAATACTAAGCGTTCATAGTGCCTTAAAATAGTTCGTCGGTTTTTCCTAACCCTTCTCGAATAATTTCTAGTTTGCCAGAAGAATAATCTACTACGGTTGATGGTATTAAGGAGCCTATTCCCGCATCGATTACAATATCGACTTTATTAGAATACCTTTCATAAATCAATTCGGGGTCTGTACTATACTCCATAATTGTATCTTCATCATGAACTGAAGTGGATAAAATAGGGTTACCTATTTCGTTTACTAAAACTTGGGGAATGTTGTGGTTTGGTATTCTAATCCCTACAGTTTTCTTTTTGGTTTTAAACAGCTTTGGAATGCTTCCATTAGTTTTTAGAATAAAGGTGTACGGTCCTGGTAGCACCCTCTTCATACTTTTATAAGTGTTTCTGCTAATAGGAAGGGTATAGTCAGATAGTTGGCTCAAATCTGAGCATATAAATGAAAAATTTTGCTTTTTAAGGTCTACATTTTTGATTTTCGCTATGCGTTCTACGGCTTTTTGTTGAAAGATATCACAACCTATTCCATAAATGGTATCTGTTGGGTAGATAATTATGCCACCATCTTTCAAACATTCTACGATTTGAGCGATACCTCTAGGATTGGGATTGTCAGGGTGTATTTTAACGAGCATATTGTTATTGATTCTTAGCGTAATCGTCTAAAAACTTCTTTAATCCAATATCTGTAAGCGTGTGTGGTATTAATTCTTTTATAGCCGATAGGGGAGCCGTGACAACATGAGCGCCGATTTTAGCACATTCTTCAATGTGGTTTTTATTTCTGATAGAAGCAGCTAGAACTTTTGTTTGATAATTTTGTTTATCAAACATATCAACGATACTTTTAACAATTTGAATGCCATCTTGTCCATTGTCGTCTAGTCTTCCAATAAAAGGTGAAACGTATGTTGCACCAGCTTGTGCTGCTATCAGCGCTTGTCCCAATGAAAACACTAGCGTACAATTGGTTTTAATTCCTTTGTCACTAAAATATCGAATAGCTTTTATTCCTTCCTCAATCATAGGTATTTTAACCACTATTTGAGGATTCAAAAGAGCTAATTCTTGACCTTCTCGAATCATACCTTCAAAATCATTAGATATCACTTCAGCACTAACATCGCCATCAACAATTTCACAAATGGTTTTATAATGTTCAAGGATATTATCTTTTCCTTTTATTCCCTCTTTAGCCATTAGACTAGGATTGGTTGTTACACCATTGAGAATACCTAAGGATTGTGCCTCTTTGATATTGTCTAAATTTGCTGTGTCGATGAAAAATCTCATATTGATATGGTATATATTCAATAAAGATAATAAAAAAAGGGCAAGCTACTTACGTCACACCGCTCAACCACTTACCCTTGCTACCTTCCGGTCCTGGGGGAGTTCAGTAGGAGCTGGTTGCGTAAGACTTGCCCGTTGCAAATATATACTAATTGCCCTCTATTACGAATACTTTACTCTAAAAAAATAGCACAAAAAAATAATTATATTTGTCAAGAATCCTTTAAACAACATAATGAAAGATTATATCCTTAAAAATGGTCTGATACTTGGTTCGATAAGTATAATTTTGCTAGTAGCATCTTATGCAATAGGAGTAGATTTTTTTTTAAATGATACTTGGTCTATTGTAAAAGGTATCTTACCTTATATTGTCTTAATATTTTTAGTTATTGAATACAAAAAATTAGCTGGAGGTTATATTTCTTTTAAAGAAACCTTCACAGTTACTCTTGGTATTACTGTAGCAGGGGCATTTTTATCCACTTTTTTTTCTATTCTATTATTCAACTTTATAGATCCTGACTTTGCAGTGCAATTAAAAGATTTTACCGTTGAAAAATTAGCTGTTCAGCTTGATCAATTACCAGAAAGTAATCCCATATATAGTGTGATGGAAACTTTAATTGAACAAACACAGGAAGAGGATATATATTCTATTTCTAATCAGGCAAGTGCTTTGTTTTATAGTTTGTTTTTCCATATTTTATTTTCTGTTATAATTGCTGCATTTATCAAAAAAGACAAACCAATAGAAATGTCCGAATAATATGAATATTTCAGTTGTAGTTCCTTCATATAATGAGTCTGAATCTTTACCTGAGTTATGCACTTGGATAGATAAAGTAATGACTTCTAATTCATTTACTTATGAAATCATTATTGCTGATGATGGTAGTACCGATGATTCTTGGGAAGTCATTCAAAAATTATCCAAATCCAACTCAAATATTAAAGGCATAAAATTTCGAAGAAATTATGGTAAGTCAGCGGCTTTAAATATTGCTTTTGTAAAGGCTGAAGGAAATGTTGTTATTACAATGGATGCTGATTTACAAGATAGTCCTGAAGAAATCCCTGAATTATATCGCCTAATCACTGAGGAGGGTTGGGATATGGTATCGGGTTGGAAGAAGAAACGATATGACCCAATAACAAAGACAATTCCTACTAAGTTATATAATTGGGCAGCTCGTAAGGCTTCAGGCATATATCTACACGATTTTAATTGTGGTTTAAAGTCATATAGAAAAGATGTTATTAAGAACATTGAATTATATGGAGAAATGCATCGGTATATTCCGATGTTAGCAAAGCGAGCAGGTTTTCCAAAAATTACAGAAAAAGTAGTAGTGCATCAAGCTAGAAAATATGGAGTTACAAAATTTGGTATTGAACGTTTTATTAACGGTTTCCTAGATTTAATGACCGTTACTTTTGTTTCTCGATTTGGCAAAAAGCCGATGCACTTTTTTGGCGTGTTAGGTACGTTAATGTTCGTACTAGGTTTTGTGCTTTTTTCATTTCTTGGGGGACAGAAACTTTACTTTATGTATTCAGATGTTAAAGCTACCAATATTGCAGATATGAGTGGTTTTTATATTGCATTGACCTCCATGATTATGGGTTTGCAATTATTCTTAGCGGGTTTTATTGGAGAGATGATTTCTAGAAATGCTCATGATAGAAATCAATATCATGTAGAAGAAGAAATTTAGTTCTAAAGAAGCTTACTTAAGCTAATCAGCGAATCTGTACAAAAATACTTTTCTGATTGACCAATCAATACGGCAAACATATTGGCGTTTTTAGCAAATTCCATATCACTAATAGAATCACCTACCATTATGCTTTTTTTGAAGTCTATAGATGGAAATTCTTCTTTGGCTTGTAGAGCCATGCCAATATTCGGTTTTCTCATAATGGAATTTTCTTCTGCTAATTGTGGTGCATGATATATAGCATCAATCCTACCGCCGAAATTTTGAACTTCTTGAAGTAAATGTTGATGTACTTTATGTAAGTCGTCTTCTGTCATTAAACGTTTACTTATTCCTTGTTGGTTAGTGACTATAACTACTCTATGAAAATGGCTTGAAAATAGTTTAATAGCCTCAAGAGCATATGGCAGAAATTCAAACTCATCAATAGTTTTGACGTAATCATCGTCTAACTTTTTGTTTATTACACCATCTCTATCTAAAAATAGTGTCCAGCTTGTATCAATTTTGGGAATTGCTACATTCATTTTTTATGAAAATAATTCCTTTTCTACCAATTCACATATTGCATGTCCTAGCATAAGGTGACATTCTTGTATTCTTGGTGTGTCATCGGAGGGAATATTGATTAAATAATCACAGCAAGGCTTCATATTTCCGTTTGCTTTTCCTGTGAACCCTATTGTAATTATGTTTTTCTTTTTAGCTTCTTCTAAAGCTTTAATGACATTTTTAGAATTACCAGAAGTTGACATACCAATTAGAATATCTCCTTGTTTGCCAATTCCTTGTATAAGTCTAGCGTACACTTCATCAAATGAGAAATCATTAGAAACTGCAGTCATAAAAGAAGTGTCAGTATGTAATGCTTCAGCGTGTAGCGGAGGTCTGTTTAAGTAATATCTGCCTGAAAATTCTGCAGCTAAATGTTGAGCATCTGCGGCACTACCTCCGTTACCACAGAACAATAACTTGTTTCCATTATTAAAAGTTTCTACAATCAAATCTGCCACTTTGGTAATAAGTACCATTATAGCATCATTTTGTAACAGTTCTTTCTTAACCGTAATGGAGTCACTAATATTTCTTCTAATAAGGTCTTGTTTCATAATGTTATGTTGTTCTTTTTAGAGTTAGTTAAAGCAAGTAATTTTTTTGTAAAGATAGACCAAGAATATAGGTCCTTTATTTGGTTAATATTTTCTATCATTTCATTAATGTTAGTTTCATTAAAGAATTTCAAAATAGCTTTTTTTATTTCATCAGCATGTGGTGAAACAACATAGCCTACTTTTCCGTCAGGACACATTTCTTTAAGTCCGCCAACATTTGTGACTATCATAGGCTTGTTAAAGTGATAGGCTATTTGAGTCACGCCACTTTGGGTAGCTGATTTGTAGGGTTGAACAACCAAATCACAAGCATTAAAATACAAATGAACTTCAGAGTCAGGAATAAACTGTTCGACTTGAATGATATCCTGTTCTAAGTTATATTTTTCTATGAGTTTTTTGTAGTGGGCTTGGTTAGAATAGTATTCGCCAGCAATTATAAGTTTGATATTTTTTTCTCTAATCTCATTAGTAGAAAAAGCTTCCAATAGTAGGTCTAAGCCTTTGTAGTCACGTATTAATCCAAAGAACAATATGTATCTATAATCTTGATTTAATTTTAAAGATTCAATCGCTTTCTCTCTAGGTTCTATTTCGCCAAAGTTATCGTAAATAGGGTGGGGCGTAAGGACTTTAGGACTGCATTTGTCAAATACGTTTAGGTCATCCAAAACTTTTTGGGTCATGGCTAAAAAACCATCTATTCTTTTTATAAAATAACGAGTAAGCATTTTATCTCCTAAGCGTAATTCATGAGGAATTATGTTATGAGCAATACATAATAATTGTGTTTTTTCTGATTTTAGCATTCTTGATATTGTGCCCAATGATGCCCCCATAAACGGTAACCAAAAGGGGATAATTACTACATCGTAATTTTCTTTCCTGAGGGATAGTCCTGTTGTAATCCAATTGATAGGATTTACAGAGTTTATTCGCCTTTCTATGTTAATGTTTTGAGGTTTTTTTTCGGATGAAAACTGTGTTTTGCCAGGGAAAAGGAAATTAGGGTATTGTAGTTTGAAAGTATGTATGCTTAGTTCATGTCCTTCAGCAATAAGCTCTTTGGCTAAGCGTTCATTGAAAGCTGCAATTCCGCCTCTATAAGGGTATGCTGTGCCAAGGATTGCAATCTTCATTTTAGCTTTTTATTTTTTTTATTTTAAAACCTAAATATGCATATAATATTGTCATCAATGGACTAATTATATTAAAAAAACAGAATGGTAAATAGGTCATTGTAGCTACTCCTAAAACTGCAGATTGTGTTGCTCCACAGGTGTTCCAAGGGACTAGCACAGAAGTTACAGTTCCACTGTCTTCTAAAGTACGACTTAAGTTTTCAGGTGCTAGACCTTTATCTTTGAATGTATCGGCATACATTCTACCGGGTACTACAATACTTAAATATTGATCGCTTGCTGTGACATTAAAAAATAAACAAGTACAAGCAGTAGTTGCAATGACTGAGCCCGTACTTTCAGCATATTGTATGATGGATTGGCTAATCTTCTTCAGAGCACCACTTGCTTCCATCACACCACCAAAGCACATAGCACAAATTATTAGCCATATTGTATTCAACATTCCGTACATACCACCTGAAGAAAGTAAATCGTTTATCATCTCGTTGGAGGTGTTAATACTTGTTTCAGAGCCCATAGCATTGATAATGGACACATAACTGGCTTGAAAGAAATTAGAATCTATGCCTGAAAGTTCTATAATTAGATGAGGTTGAAAAATAACGGCAAAAATCCCGCCTAATAAAGTACCTGCGAATAATGCTGGTAGTGCGGGTACTTTTTTCATAATGAGTAATAGTACGATTACAGGAACTAAAAACAACCATGGACTTATGTTGAAACTACTTTCTATAGCCATTAACAAGTTTGTAATATCATTAGAATTTTGTGTGTTATCCATTGAAAGTCCTATGAATAAAAAAATGAGAAGTGATATGACAAAGCTAGGAATAGTCGTGTACATCATGTATCTGATATGGGTAAATAAGTCTGTTCCTGCCATTGCTGGAGCGAGATTTGTTGTATCAGATAAGGGTGACATTTTATCGCCAAAATATGCTCCTGATATTATAGCTCCTGCTGTAAGACCGTTTGAAATATCCAAAGCATTTCCTATTCCCAATAGAGCAATTCCTACAGTAGCGATAGTTGACCAAGAACTTCCTGAGGCTAATGAAACTATAGCACATATGATGGCTGCAGCTACGAGAAAAATTTTGGGATTTAGTATTTGTAATCCATAATAAATCATTGTTGGAACAATGCCGCTAATTAACCAAGTTCCTGCTAGTGAACCTATGAGTAAAAGTATGATGATTGCTGGTGTAGTTGAAGCTATACTGTTACTAACCCCTTTTAGAATACTTTTCCAAGAGGTGCCACTTTTTAAACCCATTATTGCAGCAAAAGCGGCAGATAGCAAAAGTGCTAATTGATTTGCACCACCTAAACTGTCATCGCCATATAGATAGACATTAAAAGAAAGTAAAGCTATTAAAAAAATAATAGGAAGCAGTGCACCAAAAAAAGATTGATTCATAAGGGGAAATTATTTCTGTAAATATAATAATCCTATTGTATGAAACAACTATTGTCTCTAGTCTTATTTTAGAATATTGGTCTTAATTAAACACTTTTTCATCTTCTGGAAGGTGCGCTCAATATCATTATCTAAGCCAATAGACATACGAATCATTCCTTCTGATATACCCATTTCGTCTTGTTCTTCTTGTGGTATTTCTGAAGATGTGCTAGCGCCAGGTGCAGAGAATAGGGTTTTGTAGAAGCCTAAACTTACTGCCAAATAACCTATGTTATTATTTTGCATTTCCTCCATAACTTGATAAGCATTTTTCATACTACCAACGTCTAATACTAGCATACCACCAAAACCAAATTCGGCATTCATACTTTTCTTCATTAACTCATGTTGAGGATGACTTTCAAGACCGGGATAGTGAACTTTTAAACCTAGCTCTTTAAATTTATTAGCAAGTAATAGTGCGTTTCTGCTGTGTTGTTTTATCCTTATTGGTAGTGTTCGCAAGTTTTTGAGGATACCATTAGCTCGTATAGCATCCATAGTAGGACCAAAAAGCATTGCTGCGCCTTCATTGACGTCTATGAGGTCTCCTACAAACTCTTTGGTAGAACAAATAACCCCTCCAACAGTATCACTAGCTCCATTAATGAATTTTGTTAGTGAGTGAATTACAATATCAGCTCCTAACTCAGCAGGAGAAAAAATGAGGGGAGTAAAGGTATTATCTACTACTAGCTTTAAATTGTTTTCATGAGCTATTTCAGCTAATTTTTTAATGTCAGAAATTTCTAACAAAGGGTTGCTCATTGTTTCGCAATATAAAATTTTGGTATCGTCACAAATAGCAGATTTAACAGCGTCTAGATTAGTGGTATCGACAAAAGATGTACTAATATTTAGTCTGGGCAAAAAGTTCTTCATAAAAGCATAAGTTCCACCATATATGGTTCGACTACTTACAATATGATCACCACTTTTACACAGTTGCATAATGGTACTGCTAATTGAACCCATTCCTGATGCTGATACATGTGCTGCATCTGTATTTTCCATATTAGCAATGGCTTCAGCAAGATATCCTGTGCTAGGGTTCATGTGTCTTGAATACAAATAACAGCCTTCACGTTCTCCTCCGAATACCATTTCCATAGTTTTTCCTGCCAAATATGTAAAAGTAGAAGAGTCGGC
>CAJWHN010000036.1 GCA_913041085.1 uncultured Flavobacteriales bacterium
ACACCACAAGTAGTAACACCTGCTAAAAGACCTCCTAACATCTCTGCTCCACCAACAAATCCAATTAAAACAGGAACAATAATAGCTAATAGACCAGGAAATACCATTTCTTTAATAGAAGCTTGAGTAGAAATTTCTACACATTTGTCATATTCAGCAACACCATCAGCTGCATCAAATATTTTTCTATCTGCAGCAGAAGCTTTTGACATATCTGAATTGTTTTTACGCATAACTTCTAAAGCAGCTTTCAAAGCAGGAATATCTCTAAATTGTCTTCTTACTTCTTCAATCATTGCCATAGCGGCACGACCTACTGCATTCATAGACAATGCAGAGAATACAAATGGCAACATACCACCTATTAATAAACCAGCCATAATATCAGGTCTAGAAACATCAATAGCTGTTACATTGGCAGTCTTCATAAAGGCAGCAAATAAAGCTAATGCAGTTAGTGCAGCAGAAGCAATAGCAAAACCTTTACCAATAGCAGCAGTAGTGTTTCCTACAGCATCTAATTTATCTGTTCTTTCTCTTACTTCAGGATCTAACTCAGCCATCTCAGCAATACCACCTGCATTATCAGAAATAGGACCGTAAGCATCTACAGCTAATTGAATACCTGTGTTAGCTAGCATACCAACTGCAGCAATAGCAATACCATAAAGACCAGCGAATTTATGAGATACAATAATAGCAGCAGCAATTAAGAGGATTGGAATAGCTGTTGACATCATACCAACACCCAAACCAGCGATAATATTTGTTGCTGAACCTGTTTCTGATTGCTGAACAATAGAGTTGACAGGCTTAGTTCCTGTACCTGTGTAGTATTCCGTGACTTTACCAACTGCTAAACCAGCAACAAGACCCGCAATAGTAGCCCAAAATACTCCATTAGAAGTATACTGTATACCGCCTTCTACCCAAGATTCTGGAAGCATCGCTTGAATAATAAACCAAGAAGCTACTAACATTAAAAATGCAGAGCCAAACTCTCCAACATTAAGAGCAGTATGAGGTGAACCACCATCTTTAACTTTAACGAAAAATGTACCAATGATTGACATAATGATACCAACAGCAGCTAGAGCTAATGGAAGATAAACAGCACCTAAACCATCAAACTGCGATTGAAATTCTGGTAATGTAGCGTAAACAGCACCCAATACCATAGTACCAATTATAGAACCTACGTAAGATTCGAAAAGGTCAGCACCCATACCAGCAACATCACCTACATTATCACCAACGTTATCCGCAATGGTTGCAGGATTTAAAGGGTGATCTTCAGGAATACCAGCTTCTACCTTACCTACAAGATCAGCACCAACATCGGCAGCTTTAGTATAAATACCACCACCCACACGAGCAAATAGTGCAATAGAAGATGCACCAAGAGAAAAACCTGAAAGTACATTCAATACCTCACCGATTTCCCAGCCTTGGCCACTGTATAAAATGAATAGTGAGCTAAGTCCTAAAACACCAAGACCTACAACACCTAATCCCATGACTGCACCACCAGCGAAAGCTACCTCTAGTGCAGCTCCTAATGATTTTCTAGCAGCATTAGTTGTTCTTACGTTGGCTTTTGTCGCAACACGCATACCAATAAATCCAGCTAATGCAGAACAAATTGCACCTACAATAAAGGAAACTGCAACCATTCCGTTTGAGCCTTCTTCACTACTTCCTTTGAAGTAAAGTAAAATAGCTACTGCTAATACAAAAACTGATAAGATTTTGTATTCAGCTTTCAAGAATGACATTGCACCATCAGCGATGTTTTTTGCAATTCTTGACATCTTTTCAGTACCTTCTTCTTGCTTAGAAACCCAAGCATTCTTCCAGAATACGTAGCCTAAAGCTAGAACACCGAAAAGAGGTAAAAAGTCTACAATCATTTTCATAATTTGAAATTTTAGTTAATTTGATTAATTGTTAATTTGGTTAATTATTTTGAATATGTTACCTCTTTGACAGCTTCTATCAGCTTATCTTTGTTAGGTAAAAACGCCTCTACTAATGTAGGAGCATAAGCCATTGGAGTATCTAGACAAGTCACTCGTTTTATTGGAGCATCTAGAAAATCAAAAGCGTCTTTTTGTATTTTAAAAGCAATCTCCGTTGCTATAGAACCTAAAGGCCAAGACTCTTCTAAAACGACAAGTCTATTAGTCCTTTTCACAGATTCTATAATAGTATCGTAATCTATTGGTCGAACTGTTCTTAAATCAATTACTTCTGCTTCGATTCCTTGTTCAGCCAATTCATCAGCTGCTTTGTAGGCCTCTTTTATTATTTTACCAAAGGATACAATAGTCACATCAGTACCTTTTCTTTTCACTTCTGCAACACCCATTGGAATAAGGTATTCGCCCTCAGGCACTTCGCCTTTATCACCGTACATTTGTTCCGACTCCATAAAAATTACAGGGTCGTTATCTCGGATAGCAGATTTTAATAGACCTTTAGCATCGTATGGATTAGAAGGAACAACAACTTTCAAACCAGGGCAATTGGCATACCAACTTTCAAAGGCTTGAGAGTGAGTAGCCCCTAGCTGACCAGCCGAGGCAGTAGGTCCTCTAAATACGATAGGTACAGGAAATTGACCACCAGACATTTGTCTCATTTTAGCAGCATTACTGATAATTTGATCAATAGCTACAAGTGAAAAGTTGAAAGTCATAAATTCTATGATTGGTCTTAAGCCATTCATAGCAGAGCCAACGCCTATACCCGCAAATCCTAACTCAGAAATCGGCGTGTCAATTACACGCTTTTCTCCAAATTCATCTAACATTCCTTTAGACGCTTTGTAGGCACCATTATACTCGGCAACTTCTTCTCCCATCAAGTAAATGCTAGAATCTCTACGCATTTCTTCACTCATAGCTTCACAAACTGCCTCTCTAAATTGAATTTCTCTCATACAATTATTAAAAAATATAGGAGTGCAAAAATAACATTTTTTACAAATTAGCAAAGAAGATAATAACTATTAAAATCTTGTTAATACTAATGTTAAATTCTTGCAAAATAATGCCTCAAAATCCTTAGTTTTGCTGGACATAACAACGAAAAACGACTATGAATATACTAGTATGCATTAGTAACGTTCCAGACACGACATCTAAGATTGAATTTACTAGTGACTCCACTGCATTCAACACTGAAGGAGTACAGTTTATCATCAATCCTTACGATGAGTTTGGACTTACAAAAGCTATAAAACTGAGAGAAGAACACGGAGGAAAGGTTACTGTCATTCATTTAGGTGATGCTTCTAGCGAACCAACCCTAAGAAAAGCATTAGCTATTGGTGCTGACCAAGCAATACGAATAGACTCAGAATCTAAAGATAGTTTTGGTGTAGCTCAAGAATTAGCCAAGGTAATTTCTGAACAAGACTTTGATTTAATAATTACAGGTAGGGAGTCTATAGATTACAACAATGGTGCAGTTCCTGGAATGTTAGCAGCAATTCTCGATTTACCTTTTGTAAATGCTTGTACTGGCTTTGCATTGAGTGGCGATAGTGCTAACATGGAAAGAGAAATAGAAGGAGGCAAAGAATTTGTCAAAGCTTCACTACCACTAATTATTGCTGGTCAGAAAGGTTTAGTCGAAGAATCCGACTTACTCATTCCTAACATGCGAGGTATCATGACTGCTAGAACTAAACCGCTAACTGTAGTCAGCTCAAACGGAACAGCTGATAAAAGCAAGTCTATATCATTTGAAAAACCCGCTGCTAAGCAAGCCTGTAAAATGGTAGAGGTAGGTCAAGAAAAAGAATTAGTATCATTACTTCATCAAGAAGCAAAAGTAATTTAAGATATGTCAGTATTAGTATTCGCAGAAAGTTGGAATGGCTCCTTTAAGAAAGGAACATTTGAAGCAATAACATTTGCACACGATACCGCTAAAAAATTAAACTTATCATGTGTTGCGGTCACATTAGGAAATATCAATGATGACATTAATTCACTATCAAATTATGGGGCTGACAAAGTTATCAGCGTAAATTCTGATTTTGATAGCTGTGATAATAAAGGCATGTCATCGGCCTTAGCACAAGTTGCTAAACAAGAAAATGCTAGCATATTTGTTATTTCAAATAGCAATACAGGAAAATGTATTGGCCCTAGATTATCTATTGATTTAGATGCCTCATACATCAGTAATGTTGTCGAAACACCATCTGAAAGCTCTCCTATTAAGATTAAGAAGAAAGCATTTTCTGGAAAGGCTTTTGAAATCGCACAGACAACCTCAAGTAAATGTGTATTGGCACTATCTCCTAATGCCTACACCATTACTGAGAACCCAAATCCCAATTGCCAAACAGACACTTTCGACTTTACTACTGAAAGCTCTAACGTAACTTCTGAAAAGGTAGAAAAATCAAGTGGCAAGATTAGTTTGGCAGAAGCTGAAGTCGTAGTATCGGCAGGTAGAGGCTTAAAAGGTCCTGAAAACTGGGGTATGATAGAGGAACTAGCTGATTTGCTTGACGCTGGAACGGCTTGTTCAAAACCCGTTTCCGATATCGGCTGGAGACCACATAGCGAACACGTGGGACAAACAGGTAAAGCTATAGCACCAAATTTATACATAGCCGTAGGTATTTCAGGCGCTATTCAACATTTAGCAGGAGTTAATTCTTCTAAAGTAATGGTAGCCATAAATACCGACCCTGAAGCGCCTTTTTTCAAAGCAGCAGACTATGGTATAGTAGGAGATGCTTTTGAAGTAGTCCCTCGTCTAATAGAAGAAATTAAAAATTTCAAAGCAAATAATTAATGAAACTCATTCAACTGGATATAGTTGGACTTTCAAATAGTCAAACCCAATCTGGAGCTTTTGCTCTAGTTTTGGGTGAGATTGGAGGCAAAAGAAGGCTACCTATTGTAATAGGCAATTTCGAGGCAAAAGCCATCGCTATAGCTTTGGATAATGAATACAAAAGCCAACGCCCCATCACTCACGATTTGTTTAAAACATTAGCCGATGGCTTTAAGATTAATGTTCAGAAAGTAGTGATTAGTTCTATTAATTCAGGAGGCATATTTTCATCTATTATTTATTGTGTAGACCACAATGGCAAAGAGGTAGAGCTAGACTCTAGAACCTCTGATGCCGTGGCTATTGCTATACGTTTTAAGGCTCCTATCTTTACTTATGAAGCCATCATCAATGAGGCTGGCATTATATTAGATAAAGATGTTATTTCGAAACAAAGCACAGAGCCAGAGGAAAGTCAAGAAGATTCCAATGACTTTAAAAAATTGTCCTTAAACGAGTTAGAGGGAAAATTAAATGAAGCTATTGAAAATGAAGATTACGAATTAGCTTCCAAAATTAGAGATGAAATTAACAAAAGAAGCTAACACTCAGACATTATGATTAAGCATTTAACCTTTACATTTTTCATCTTATTATCCTTATTAGGACAATCTCAAGAATTAAGTAAGAAATGGCAATTTGAACACATCAGAAAAACTGATGACACTACCAACTTAAGAGTTATTGGAGAAGATGATTATATGCTAATTAATAAAGACGGCTCTTTTGAATATGAAATTCGTTCCTTACCTCTCAAAGCTAGTGGACAATGGGAGGTAGAAGATAAAACACTAAGCTTTCATTACAACTCTCCCTCAGATACAAGCCGTTTTTACTCCATTGAACTTAGCGAAAATAAACTCCTTCTTCAAGAAAATGGCATTGACTATGCATTTAAGGCACTTAGTTATACCCAGCCCATCGAGTCCGGCTTTGATATTACAACCATTCTCAGAGGGTTGTTAGGGATTTTAGTTCTCATAGGAATCGCTTTTATATTTAGCAGAAACAGAAAAGCAATCAATTGGTCACTAGTATTCAAAGGCTTACTGATACAAATTGTTTTTGCCATAGGGATTTTAAAAGTTCCTCTTATACAATCGAGCTTTGAATGGCTGAGTTCTATTTTTGTAATAATTCTAGGATTTACTAGAGATGGCTCTCTATTTTTATTTGGTGGACTAATCGACAATATGGATTCTTTTGGCTATATATTTGCCTTTCAAGTACTCCCTACAATTGTATTCTTCTCGGCACTAACTAGCGTTTTATTTTATTACGGTATTCTACAAAAAATTGTCTATTTCTTTGCCCTTTTAATGAAAAAAACCTTGAATCTATCAGGTTCTGAAAGTCTAGCAGCAGTAGGAAATATTTTCTTAGGACAGACTGAATCACCATTATTGATTAAGCCCTACATTGAAAAAATGACATTGTCTGAATTACTCTGTTTGATGAGTGGTGGTATGGCAACTATTGCTGGAGGAGTGTTAGCAGCATACATAGGCTTTTTGGGTGGTACAGACCCAGCCGAACAATTATTTTTCGCCAAGCATTTACTAGCAGCGTCAGTGATGTCCGCTCCAGCCGCCATAGTAGCTGCCAAAATACTTTTACCAGAAACAGAAGCCGTCAATAAAGACATGAGTATTTCTGATGAACAATTAGGTAGTACTGTCTTAGAAGCTATTAGCATAGGAACTACTCAAGGCATCAAATTAGCCGTTAATGTGGGAGCGATGCTTTTGGTATTTATTGCATTAATTGCTATGCTGAACTACATACTAACCAACTTCATAGGTGATTTTACAGGCATAAACGCTTGGGTCAATAACTTTACCAATGGGCAATACTCAGGCTTAAGTTTAGAATTTATTTTAGGCTATACTTTAGCTCCATTGACTTGGCTATTGGGTGTATGTAAAGAAGATATTGTTTTGGTGGGTCAATTGCTGGGTGAAAAAACAATTTTGAATGAATTCGTAGCCTATGTATCGCTAGGAGAATTAAAAGATAGTGGCAAATTCTTCCAAGAAAAATCAATCATAATAGCTACCTATATTTTATGTGGATTTGCTAATTTCGCATCTATAGGTATTCAAATTGGAGGTATAGGCGCTATTGCCCCGTCACGAATGAAAGACTTATCTAGATTAGGAATTTTAGCTTTGATTGCAGGTACATTAGCATGTTTGTTTACTGCTGTAATCGTAGGAATGATAATATAATTTATGCAACAATATTTAGACTTAATGACTAGAGTGATGAATGAAGGCGCTCTAAAATCTGACCGAACAGGAACAGGAACTAAAAGTGTATTTGGTCATCAAATGCGTTTTGATTTATCCGAGGGTTTTCCTTGCATAACAACCAAAAAACTTCACCTGCGTTCCATTATTCACGAATTGTTATGGTTCTTGAAAGGCGACACCAACATCAAATACCTTAAAGAAAATGGGGTTAGGATTTGGGACGAATGGGCAGACGAAAATGGTGACTTAGGCCATGTATATGGATATCAATGGAGAAGTTGGCCAACACCAGATGGCAGGCACATTGACCAAATCTAACAAGTCATCAACCAAATCAAAAACACGCCTGACAGTAGAAGAATGATTGTTAGCGCTTGGAATGTTGGTGAAATAGAAGAAATGGCTTTACCACCTTGTCACGCCTTTTTTCAATTTTATGTAGCTGACGGTAAATTGTCTTGCCAACTCTACCAAAGAAGTGCAGATATATTTTTAGGTGTTCCTTTTAATATTGCCTCTTATGCCCTACTGACAATGATGGTAGCCCAAGTCTGTGATTTAGGGCTTGGAGAATTTGTCCATACCTTAGGTGACGCTCACATTTACAGCAATCACTTTGAACAAACTGAATTGCAATTATCTAGAGAACCTAGACCACTACCTAAAATGACAATTAACCCAGAGGTAAAGTCAATTTTTGATTTCAAATACGAAGACTTTCAGTTAGAGGATTATGATCCACACCCCCATATTAAAGGAAAAGTAGCAGTATAATGGCAAAAATCATTGTTTTAGGTGCTGGATTAGTAGGAAGTGTAATGGCTAAAGATTTATCTAAAAACCATCAAGTAGCATCAGTAGATTTTAAGGAAGATGCTTTACTTCCTTTATCAAAATTAGGCATACATACCATACACGCCGATTTATCTGACAGCTCAACCATTGAACGTCTAATTAAAGATTACGATTTGGTAGTAGGTGCCGTACCTGGGTTTATGGGTTATCAAACTTTAGAAACCATTATTAAAGCAGGAAAAAACTGTGTAGATATTTCATTTTTTCCTGAAGACCCTTTCGAACTAGACGAACTGGCTAAAGAAATGGGCGTTGTAGCTGTTATGGATTGTGGCGTAGCTCCAGGCATGGGTAATATTATTTTAGGACATCACAACCATCAAATGGAAATTTCTGACTACGAATGTCTAGTAGGAGGATTACCAGAAATTAGAGAGTGGCCCTATGAGTATAAAGCTGTTTTTTCACCTATAGATGTCATTGAAGAATACATACGACCTGCACGATACGTTCAAAGTGGACAAGTCGTTACTAAAGAAGCTTTGTCTGAGACTGAACTAATAGAATTTGAAGATGTCGGCACCTTAGAAAGTTGGAATTCTGATGGCTTAAGGTCGCTAATAGACACTATGCCACACATTCCTAATATGATAGAAAAAACATTGCGTTACCCCGGCTGTGTAGAGTACCTCAAGGTACTTAGAACAAGTGGTTTTTTCTCTTATAATGAAATTGAGGTTAATGGTCAAATGATACGACCGATTGATTTAACGTCAAAACTACTATTCCCCAAATGGCAATTGAAAGAAGGTGAAAAAGACTTTACCATAATGCGTATACATATTAAAGGTAAAGAGAATGGCAAAGAAGTCAAGTACAAATATTACCTTCTAGATAGATATCAAGACAATACCATTTCTATGGCACGAACTACAGGTTTCACCTGCACAGCAGTCGCTAATTTAGTCATTGATGGTCAATACAATAAAGTTGGAATTTCTCCTCCTGAATACTTAGGGGAACATTTTGAATTTGTAAAATCTTACCTTGAAGATAGAGGTGTAATTTATAATGTAACAACAAGCTAATGGTAGTATCTTTAATAGTAGCCGTTTCAGAAAATAAAGTCATAGGAAAAGACAATGATTTAGTATGGCACTTGCCTACTGATATGAAGTTCTTCAAGGACACTACCAAAGGGCATTTTGTAATAATGGGTAGAAGGAATTACGAATCCATTCCTCATAAATACCGTCCATTACCAAACCGAACAAATGTTATCGTAACAAGACAAGATTACTATAAAACCGAAGGTTGTTTAGTCGTAAATTCAGTTGAGGAAGCTATAGAACTGGCTAAAAAAGCTGGTGACAAAGAACCTTTCGTAATTGGAGGAGGTCAGATTTATAAGCATGCTATTGAGAATAATCTTGTGGATAGAATATATCTCACTAGAGTACATACAGAAATTGATGGCGATACCTACTTTGACGATTTAGATGACAGTTGGAAACTGGTACACACTGACTTACACCCTTCTGATGAAAAGCACCCTTTTGCTTTTACTTTTCAAACTTTTGAACGCTAATCTTAAGCTACTTTTAGCTTTTGAAGTGTAGAATTTTCTATCTTATTTTGGGCATATTCAAGAGTAAGCTTAAACTCTTTATTATTCTCCGAGTCTGAGGGACCGTCAAACATAGCGTCTATCATTATGGTTTCGCAAATAGAACGAAGTCCTCGAGCACCTAATTTAAAATCAATGGCTTTTTCGACAATGTAGTCTAGCACCTCATCATCAATACTTAAAGTAATGCCGTCCATTTCAAACAACTTCACATATTGCTTGGTCAAAGAATTTTTAGGTTCGGTAAGTATTTGACGTAAAGCCTCTTTATCTAATGGCTTAAGGTGTGTCAATACTGGCAAACGTCCTATTAGCTCTGGAATTAAACCAAAACCTTTTAGATCTTGCGGACTGATGTATTGTAACAAATTGTCCTTATCTACTTTCTCTTTTTTATTGGAATTATATCCAATAGCCTGTGTGCTCAAACGCTTTCCTATTACTCTATCAATGCCATCGAAAGCACCACCACATACGAACAAGATATTTTTGGTGTCGATAGACACCATTTTTTGTTCGGGGTGTTTTCTACCACCTTGAGGAGGTACTTGCACTACTGCGCCCTCTAATAACTTCAGCATAGCCTGTTGAACACCTTCTCCAGACACATCTCTGGTAATAGAAGGATTGTCACTTTTACGAGCTATCTTATCTACCTCATCGATAAATACAATACCCCTTTGTGCGGCTTTGACATCATAATCGGCTGCTTGTAATAGCCTAGAGAGTATAGCTTCAACATCTTCACCAACATATCCTGCTTCAGTAAGTACAGTAGCATCGGCAATACAAAAGGGTACATTCAAAACTTTGGCTATAGTTCGTGCCAAAAGCGTTTTACCAGTACCTGTTTGTCCCACCATTATAATGTTGGATTTTTCTATCTCAATTTCTTCCTCATCGACCGAAGGAGGCTGAACAAGTCTTTTGTAGTGGTTGTAAACCGCTACCGAAAGTATTTTTTTGGCGTTATCTTGACCGATTACGTATTGGTCTAAGTGAGCCTTAATATCTATGGGTTTGAGTAAATTCATCTGAGCAGCAAGGATTTGCTGGTCTTTACCCTCTTTTTCAGAGTGAACAATACCTACAGCTTGTTCAATACAACTGTCACAAATATGCGAATTGATACCTGCTATTAAGACGTTGGTATCTTGCTTATCTCGACCACAAAATGAACAGTTAATATTTTTCTCTTCTGACATAGGTACAAAAATAACGAAAAACCACATACTTTACAGCATGTGGTTTTTAAAAGGTTAAACTATTTTTTTAGTTTTTCTTTACGAGGACTTCATCAATCATGCCATATGCCTTAGCTTCTTCGGCAGTCATCCAATAATCTCTATCACTATCTTTCCACACCTCATCAAAAGATTTACCTGTGTGGCTTGCAATGATTTCATACAATTCATTTTTCAACTTCTGTATTTCTCTAGCAGTAATTTCGATATCTGAAGCTTGACCACTAGCACCCCCTAAAGGTTGGTGAATCATCACTCGTGAATGTTTTAAGGCTGTTCTTTTACCTGATGCTCCAGCACATAACAATACTGCACCCATAGAGGCCGCCATACCTGTACAGATAGTAGCTACATCAGGGTTAATGTATTGCATAGTATCGTAGATGCCCAATCCAGCATAAACGCCACCACCCGGAGAATTCAAATAAATCTGAATTCCTCTTTCCGAATCTACAGATTCTAGAAATAACAATTGGGCTTGTATGATATTAGCCACATAATCGTTAATAGGCACACCCAAAAAGATAATTCTGTCCATCATCAAACGAGAAAACACATCCATGGAAGCCACGTTCATGGAACGCTCTTCTATAATAGTTGGCGAAATGTAGTTAGCGTAAGCCGACTGAAATCGGTCTAATGTAGTGCTACTGATACCATGGTCTTTGGTGGCAAACTTTCTAAACTCTTCTGATGGGTCAAACATATCGTATAGTTTTTATTTTTCAGTTGCTAATTTAACAAATTCATCGTAAGTCACCTCTTTATCTTTAAGAGTAAACTTTTCTTTATATAATGCCATTGTTTTTACATCGTACAACTGATTGTATATTTTCTTACGTTCTTCTTCGTTACCCAACACTTGGACAGCTATTTCTTCTAGCTTTTTATCCTCTGGTGCTGGTTGACCGTATTGTGCAAAGTTAGAAACGATTAGTTCTTTAGCGTGTGCTAAAACATCTTCATTTTTCACTTCTAAATTATGCTCCTTGATAATTTTATTCTCTATCAATTGCCATTTCAGACTCTTAGAGTATTGCTCGTACTCGGCTTCTACCTGCTCTACAGTCAAGCCTTGTTCGTTAGTCGTCACTAACCATTTCTTCAAAAAAGTATCCGGCAAACTCATTTTAGTTTTTTTGATAAGATATAGAATAACGTCATTTTTCAATTTGTTATCACTTTCGCTAACGAAGGATTTCTCTACTTCTTCTTTTATTTTGGCTCTAAATTCTTTTTCGCTTTTTACAGTGTCTTTGCCAAAAGTCTTATCAAATAACTCTTGATTTAATTCAGCCGGTTCCATTCGGCTAATTTTGTTCACTTTAAAATTGAAATCTGCGACAAGAGTCTCTAATTCTTCTTTCTTAATATTTAGCATGTGATGTGCATCGTTGGAAAAATCCTTATTGACACGTAATTTAACTTCATCACCTTCTGCTAATCCAACTAAGGCTTTTTGAGCTTTTTTATCCTGAATAATATCCAATGCTACTGAGGCAGTATGATTAACACCACCTTCCAACACATTGCCATCAGCATCTAATTGAGTAAACTCACCCATCATTAAATCTGTTTTTTCAGAATTGGCTGGTTGGGTCATCTTTCCGTAACGCTTGGCCATATCATTAACATAGTGATCTAACATTTTCTTGTCCGCTACAATTTTCAAAAAGTCAAATTTGCCTTTTTTGTCTAGAGCAACCTTGAATTCAGGAGCTAAACCCATCTCGTATTCGAAAGTAAAGTCTGTGGCATTTTCCCAATCCACTTCTGAAGTTATTGGTAAAGGATTTCCTAAGACTTCAACTTTATTTTCGGTAATGTGCTTGTAGATAGCTTCTTGAAGTAATTTATTCACTTCGTCTACCAATACGGATTTACCAATCATTTTTTTAACCTGTCCCATTGGCACTTTACCCTTACGAAAACCAGGTATACTAGCCGTCTTTCTGTAATTGACAATTACCTCTTGTACTTTAGCTTCATAATCTTTTGCCGAAACTTCTACTTTAAGTTTAGCGTTCAAATCATCTATGCTCTCTTGCGTGATATTCATATTTGCTCTATTTTTTGAAAGTCTGCAAAAGTAGTCATTTTCTGTACAATAGCACAAAACTGTTTCAATCAATTAAATAAGCTAAAATTTCTTACTTTTGTGATAGAACATAAAGCTAAAATCATGAAAGGATTACTTCTATTAATATGGCTATCATTTTCGATAATTTCTTATTCACAAAACAACACCGCCACAACAGATTGGGATAACGGTATTTTTAACAAGCGTATTCTAAAATCACATTACTACGAAAGTCAATTGGACTCACTAGGCAAATTGCTTAATTCATATATCGATGGGTTCTATCGTTATGGTGGTAGCTGTAAATTCACCAAATTAGAGGATGACTATTTTGTTAGTATTAAAATGAGTAATGGCTTTATCAAAATTAAATATTACTTCACAGACTTTGATGTACTGAAAATGAACGAGCTTTTAACTAAAATTGAAAAGTATTTAAATGAAAAATAAGTTTTAAATAATATCTTCGCGTTGAAAATAAAAGCATGAAAAATGATTAATAGCATAAAAGCATTATTTGGCATCGCTCCAGTAGCCGATTTCGCCAAGAAAGTAAAAGAAGGTGCACTAATTTTAGACGTTCGAAGCCCAGCCGAATTTGAAAACAATCACATTAAAGGAGCCGTAAATATTCCACTAAATACACTCAGCAAAAAACTCAATAAACTTAAAAAGGATAAGGTTATTATTACCTGTTGTGCATCAGGAATACGAAGTGCTTCAGCAAAAAGCATACTTGAGGCTAATGGATTTGAATCCGTCTATAACGGTAGAGGGTGGCACAGTCTAAATCAAAAAATCTATGACTAATAATAAATCTTAGTTCATACTAGCCAATTCTGCTATGATGAAGTCGGCCAACTCTTTGACGTAATCTTGTGAGAAATTAAACTCTATACCTGCTGTTTGGTAAAGCTCTCCAATGGATTTGGTATAGCCTAATTTTAGAGCTGCATCGTAATTATCTAAGGCGGTATTACCTAGCTGTTTGTAACTTCTCCACATAGCGATTGCACCCAATTGTGCCATACCATATTCTATATAATAAAAAGGAACTTCGTACAAATGCAATTGTCGTTGCCATATGTTCTGATGGGCTTTTTCGTGACCGTCCCAATTGACTAATGAACTACTTAAGTCAGACATAATTTTTTCCCATTCGGCACGTCTTTCGTCTGCTGTATGCGGAGTGGTATAAATCCATTGTTGGAATCTGTCAATAGCTGCAATCCAAGGCAAACCTTCCAAGACCTTTTGCATTTGTTCTTTCTTAGCCCTATTAAGTTCTTCTTGGTTGTCGTAAAACTCATCCCATTTATCCATAGATATTAGCTCCATAGACATAGAGGCTAGTTCAGCCACTTCTGAAGGAACGCTTTTGAAGTCAGCTAAGGCTAAATCTCTACTTAAAAAAGAATGGATAGCGTGTCCACCTTCGTGCACCATCGTCACCAAATCTCTTTGCGATCCCACTGCATTCATATAAATAAAAGGAACACCTATTTCGTACAAAGGATAATTAAATCCTCCCGGTGCTTTACCCTCTTTAGATTCCAAATCCAAATGCTTCATAGCCTTCATAGTACTTAAACACTCGCCATAATACGGACGTAAACGCTCAAAACAACGGATGGATTTATTGATTAAATCTTCACTACCTTCAAAAGGTTTTAGAGGGGCTTTGCCAATTGCATCTACTGAGGTGTCCCAAGGCTTATAATTTTCTAATCCCATCTTGTCCATTCGACTTTTGTCAAAGCCTTCAATAATGGGTACTATCTCTTTTGCTATAGATTCGTGAAAAGCATAACAATCTGCTGGGGTATAATCGAAACGCCCCATAGCTGCAAATTTGTAATCTCTATAATTTTCAAAACCAGCATTTTTAGCAATCTGCTGACGTAGTGCTATCAGTTCATCAAATAATTGGTCAAGAGCATCAACATCTTGTAATCGTCTATCATTGATAGCATTAAATACTTCTTCACGCTTTTCTCTATTTGTATCCTTCAAAAATTGAGCTGCTTTTTGCATAGTCATTTTTTGACCGTCTATTTCAACGGTCATCTTGGCTGCAATAGCACCATACTCTTGTTGCTTGGTTTCCATTTCAACCATTAAAGGAATATTTTCATCTCTATATATTTCGATAGCTTTTTGCAAACCTCTAAGGTAGATGCGGTATTTTTCATTGTCCAATTCTTTCAAATATGGACTGCTATTGAGTTTTAAATTTAACTGATGAGAAAAAGGGGCTACTTTGGGTGATATCTCTTGTATCCAAAAAGTAAAATCTTTAGCTAATTTTTGATCTGTGGTATCAATGTTCATCTTGATATATCTCCAAGCCTGTTCTTCCTCCAAAACAGATTCTAACTCACTCCTATTCAGCATCCATTGCTCCAAGTCAGTTACAGAATTAATATCTCTATCCAATAAGGATTTAAAATAAACTTCAATTTTTTCCCAACAGTCAACCATTAAATTTTCATCAATAAATTGTCTTTTTGGACGAGTCGGTATTTTTGTAGTATTACTTTCCATAATGGTTTTATTTATCTTCTTTAATTTCTTTTTTAGCAGTTTCTTTTTTAGGCATTTCTATCAAGCCTTGTTCATGTAAGATATTGTACCATTGTGCTAATTTTTTAATATCAGAATGGTAAACTTGGTCTTCATCAAACTCAGGCAAAACAGCTCTCATCCAAGTAAACATTTCATCTTTTGGCGACTTGTGATTTATACA
>CAJWHN010000037.1 GCA_913041085.1 uncultured Flavobacteriales bacterium
TCCTGAGATTTATGTCCCCAATTTATCATATAAAACAAACCAATTAAATAAATTGAGAAAATAATAAAACCGACTATGAACATTGATTTCGACAACATAACTACTCTTTATTATTAAAAAAATCATTTCTTCTTTGTCTCAAAGCAACAGCAAATAATAAAATAGTAGCTGGCCAATGAGCTGAATATTGTGCAGATTCTAAATCACCACTTATCCCTAGAAAAATCGAATATAACATAGCAAAAAATGCCAATATTATTGGATAATATACTTTTATAAAATCAGATATTTTATTCATATTAATAGTTTTAATAGTTTACATTTTTAAATATACTAATTAATTGGTGATGAAATACCTTCAATAGATTTGTAATATCTTATAAAGTTAATTGGAAGTGATAAGATAGAGTTGGTAGTTATTTTATTTTATCTTCTTTCACAACAGAGCTGTTTTTTAAAATTGACCATCTTAATATAATATAACCCATTACACCTGAAGTGATAGAACCTATTAATATTCCAATTTTTGCCGAATTTATTAGAATATCATTATTCAAAAATGCCAAGTTTCCAATAAATAATGACATCGTGAAACCTACTCCTGAAAGAATTGCAACTCCAATAATTTCTATGAAATTTGTGTTTTTGGGTAGAGCAGCAAGATTTAATTTTATACTTATGTATGAAAATAAAGATACTCCAACTGTTTTTCCAATAAACAGAGATATGGCTATGTTCAATGCAAAAGAAAAATCTATTTCAGCATCGCTTGAAACATAAATCCCAGAATTTGAAAGTGCAAATATGGGCATTATAAAAAATGCAACCCAATAATGTAGGCGGTGTTCTAAATGTTGTAATGGTGATTGAACTTTATTAGTCCATTCTTCTAGATTATCAATTTCTGAAATTTGCTTTTCTGATAATAGGGGTAATTTATTTGTATTATTTGAAGAAGTAATTCTTTTTAGAATTTTTTCAAGATTTTGAGCGTATTTAAATTCTGATATTCGTTGTCTTGCTGGTACTGCAAAGGCTAATAATATACCCGCAACCGTGGGGTGAACACCTGATTTTAAGAATAGTAACCAAATTGTAAATCCAAAAAATAATAAAATAGCTTTATTGTAAATTCTTAGATAGGATAAAATATATAATCCAATAAATAATAAACTGGAATAAAACAATAATATCCAAGATATATCTTGAGTATAAAAAATTGCAATTATTAGAATAGCACCTATATCATCAATTATAGCAAAAGCTGTTAGAAATATTTTTAAACTTAAATTTATTTTGTTTCCAAATAATTTTAGTATTGCTAAAGTAAATGCAATATCTGTTGCCATTGGAATTCCCCATCCGTCTGTTGTTTCAGGATTATTATTTAAAGCTAAAAAAAATAATAATGGTATCAGCATTCCTCCTAAAGCTGCAAATATTGGTAGAACAGCTTTTTTTATTGAATTTAATTCTCCAAGAATGATTTCTCTTTTTATCTCTAGTCCAATTAGGAAAAAAAAGATAGCCATTAATCCATCGTTTATCCATAAAATTAAAGGCTTAACAAGCTTAAAGTCTTTTGATGTTATACCAATTTCGTAATCCCAAATAGCACTAAATAATTCTCTAGTTGGTAAATTAGAAAGGATTAAAGCAATTAAAGCTGAAACGAAAAGTAGTAAGCCACTAAAACTTTCAGCTTTAATAAACTTTTGTATAGGACTTAATGAAAGGTTTTTTCTGAGTTTATTCATTTTGAATTTTTTGATTTTATTTAAAAATTATAATACACTTAGAAATATCATAAAATTTTAAGGGTACAAAATTACATTTCTTTTATGTTTTAAGTAAATCAAGTATTTCTAATTTCAGATTTTAAATATAGACTCAGCTAATCAAGTATACATAGTCATTTAAAGCGTTAAAACCTTTTTTACAATAATGTGGTTCATTATCCTTATGAAAAGACCTTAGGAGCTAACTATTACGTCACCAAGTTTACTGGTAGTGATAAGATAGAGTGGGGTGTTATTTAGTCCGCGATAATACCATATATCTCACTAATCGAAGTACTATTAGGACATAAGTCAATTGGAAAATTAGAATACCCAATTGAATAACTTCTATTTTCATATAGACTACCATTAAGATATGTTCTTGCATTTACATCTATACATCCATCATTATCTGCATAGTCAGGTAAGTATAATTGCATCATATAATAAAATGTAGTTCCACTTAACGCTGTAGCAGAAAATGTATTTGTAGTAAATGAAAAGTTATTAGAGTTGGCTGTAAATGATTCACTTCCAGCTTGAGTCATTACATTAAAAGACCTTCCATTTCCGTTCGAAACATCAAAAACTGTATAAACTAAATTTTCATTCATTGTTACTTCATCTTCATCACCACAAGAGTAAAAAGTTGAGATAGTTAAAGCAAAAATTATTGTATAAAATGCTTTCATTTATTCTTTAATTTTTTCAATTTCTATTAAAATATCATTAGCTTCTTTTTCAAGTTTATCACTTTCCTTTCTATTAGTTCTAGAGAGTTTAAAAGCTTGTTCTTTTTTCTTATTGTATAATTCTTGTAACTTTTCTTTTTTTGATTTCTTTTTGAAAAATCCGAACATATTTTTTTGAGTTAAATGCTCCCAAATTTAACAAATTAGTTTTAATGGATTAGTACAATTAAAGTATTTATAAAAGACCTTAGTAGCTAACTATTACGTCACTAAGTTTATTGGGAGTGACAATTAACAGCTTTAATACTGTAAGATAGTCTAGATGTTTAATTGCTTTACTATTTTATTGGTAAGTAATTGTCAAAATATTCAATAGAAAATTTCTTGTAGTTTAAAGTTTTATGTAATTTGATGTATTCATCTCTAATCCTTTTACGATTAGCTATTTTCGTTTCGTTAGAATGATTATATATAAGTAAAAATATACGAACAATATCCTGGTAACTGTATCTAATTTCATCAAAATTAAATAATTTGAAGTATTGTTTTTCAAGATTTTCCTCCTCAATAAATTTGTAATAAAAAGAGCACATTAAAAAATATAAATTCAGATAGAATAACTTGTAGTCACTATTGAATATTCGATTTTCATTTTTGAAATAATCTATAACATATTTCATTAGTGTAATGTTATTGTCAATGAGAGCAATTACAGTTATTTCAAGAAAATAATCAATATTTTTCTTTTCTAGTACTTCATGTTTTTTAGAGTAATTATGTAATAAGTCGTTAATATTATCATAATTTTTAGCCATAATTTTCACAGACAATAGGCGGCTACACAAAATAGGGTGTAAATTTGAACTAAAGGCCATGTCTTCAAACTTATCCTCAACAGTTTCATTATTTAAATATTTTTTGAATTCTAAAATAGCTGAAGTAAATAGCTTAATCTCTTTATTTTTAGAAATTTCATTTATGTATTTGGTCCAATCTCCATAGTAGCTATTTACACTACTGTAATCAACAAATATTAAGAAGACAATTCTTAGGAAATTGTTATTTTGCAGTAAATCTTGATTTACAACATTATTTTTTCTAAAAATAATTCCAATAGAATTTCCTAAGCTTAAAATCTCATGATATGAAAAAGTCTCATATTGTAATTCTTTCTGATTAAAGATGCTATTCAATGCATTGAATTGTTTATTGTAAATAAGTTCTCTGACAAGTAAAGACAATAAACTTACGATATCTTCTGAACTTTTTCGAATATCTTTTACTAGTTGATTAAGTTCTTTTATCTCAGTTTTATTGATGACTTTGTATATTCTATCAGAAATTGTTAGTCTATTCTTAAAAGAATAAGTTTGTATATAGTGTGAGAAGTTTTTATAACCATTAAAACGAGCTAATTTATCAAGAGTTTTAGTTCGAGTTTTTACTTTAGGTGCTAAGCCATAAATTCGACGAATAGTGTTATAGTTAACGTATTCATCAATGGTTTCGAGAATAATTTCAGAAAGAAGTTTACAATTACCTAAATTATTGATTTTAAATTTTACTTTATCCTCGGTATTTTTTTTTAATTCATCAAAAAAAAAGTATGTATTCTTAACACTATGCATTTTAATCGACTTTCATTTTTTTAATGTTATCGATTAGTTTTTTTCTTTCATCTTTACTTAAAATAGAAACATTAATGCGATGTTTATTTTTTGCTTTGGTTGTTATCAAAATACTTTTTTTGAGACCTAAAAAGCTTGATTTTTCTATTACGCTAATTGTAGGAAGTTTTCGAACTTGAACGGTCTTTGTTTTATCTTTAGAAAACCATAAAAATACATTAGTAGATTTTATTTTCAATAAATCCTCATTGAAGAAAGTAGTGATTTGATTAATTCCAATGATTGATAGTATGGTTGGTATAAGGGCGGGTAAAAGCAGTATTAGTATATTATTTTTAATGTTAGTACTTATCATTCCATTGGTATTAATGAGTATGATAATAGATAAAACATAAAATGCTAATATTTGGTAATACAAAAACATTAAGAATAATATTTTAACTTTAGAGCTAAGGTTTTTTTTTCTCATTTAATATTAAAAACTAAAATTATATATATTAAAGTATGCTATTTTTTAGACGAAATTAATAATTAAAATATTAAATTACGAAATTAAGTACTTATTTAGTACAAATAAAAAAATAAAATAACAAGAAATGAATAACACTTTTCTAGAACAGAAACATAGTTTTATGAACAGAAAGTGAAATTGTAGTTGCTGAAATTATGTATGTAGCATTAGGCAAAAAGCTCAAATCAATTCTATGTTTGTAAGAATTTGTTTGAAGTTGTAAATCTTGAAAAACAACTTGACCAATAATATTAGTAATTTTAATTTTTACATCTTCAATTGTTGGTAGGCTAAGGTTTACATTAAAGACCTTTTGAGATGGATTGGGATAAATGTTGAATACATAATTTTGATTCGCTATTCGATTTGTTCCAAGTGTGTAATATTCGTAAGCTGTGAATGGTGTAGCCCAAGACGTACCGTTACTACCACATGCCCCTCTAATTCTCCAAGAATAATTACCTGTAGTTAGACCGAATTTGGTTTTTGAATTAGAGTAAGCCGATATATCATTCCATGCCCATGTTTGTCCTGTTGTTAGGTTATTAAGCTCTAAAAAATAATGGTCTGGATAGCCGTTAGTAGGGGGGTCCCACGACATTGTAATAGTCGTATTTGATGCATTGGATGTAGTTGACAAATTATAAGGTGTTTTATCGCATTCTACTTGAGTATTAAAGGTGCTGAAATCTCCCCATCCACTATGGTATTGTGGGTCTGAATTTCCAAGTTCATCAACATTACCAGTACACCACGCTTTGGTATGCCATTCGTAATTGGTATTAGCCTCAAAATTTCCTTTTAGCACGTTTATACTATTACTGCCATTAACATACCTATAATCTGATGTTCCTACTTCTCGAATTTTGCCTTTGGATTGCCATATATCAAAATCACCATTTGGAGAATCTGCTGTTAATGTCACCCAATTGGCTTCCGTAACCACAGATAAGTTTTCAAGGTTAGGACAGTTAGGAAGTGTATTGAAATTGGCTGTTTGAGACCAAGGGGATTGGCACACTACATTACCTTCATCATCTATAACCCTTGCTCTAATTGACCAATCGTAATTGGTATTAGCTTGTAAGAAGTAGCGAGTCCTAAAAGTCCCAGCATATGGATTTATATTTTGAGTTCCTGCAGTCATAACCGTCCAAGAGCTACTGCCAGTTGGTCTGTAACGAATCATATAATAGGAGGGGAGCTCTTGAGGTTGACTCCAATTGAATTGAACTCTGTTGTGAATGATATTGTTAACATATAATCCACTAGGCACATAATCACAAGGGTTATCTTCGATAATGCAACTACCATCATCTAAAGTTGCATCAGGATTATAATTAGATGCTAAAGCATCTGTACAGCCACTAATGTATTCACAGCTACCATCATTAAAATAAGCATTTGGATTGTAGTTGGTAGCAATTTCATCAGTACAGCCGAAATAACAACAAATACATGAGCCGTCATCGACTGTTGCTTCGTCATTATAATTAATGGAATTAGGGTCTGTACAGCCTTGAATGATAATTTCACAAGGATAGTAATGTTGTCCTAAATCACTCCAATCGTTATTGGGTAATATTTGCCATTCAGAATTTTCGGTAGTACTTCCTGAAGATGCCGTCCAATCTGCGTTTCCTTGACTAATAGAACATTTTCTAACTAGAGTGTGGTCTTTTGTGGCATTAGAAACTCCTGCTACTGACCAGCCACTTCCTGGGTCACCATTCCAATCGCCAATTCTATCCACTACTGTATATCCACCAGCTGAGGGGCTAGAGTTAGTTGAAGGTTGGTTCCCATATACTAAAGCTATGCCATCATCACCATTACTGAGGTGTGTGGTAGTCATATCAGCAAGACTTAATATAAAAGCATCTGCTGAAGGATGAGCCACAATAAAAACACCATTAGCAGGAACAGTTGAACCAATATCAAAATAGTGCCATGAGTCATATACTCCAACTTGTGCGGGAGCATTTACCACTATTGCCATAGCGTAATTTTCTAGACTAACTGCCGATGTGGTAGGATTATAGATTTCAAGGTATTTGTTATTAGAAGAACCTTCGGCATATTCAGAGATAAATAGTAACGTATTTTCATTGCCAGTATCGTATGTGCAAGAACCATCATCTGACACTGCATCAGTATTATAATTGAGTGCTAAAGAGTCGGTACAACCGTTGGTGTAAACTAAACTTATGCCTACAGGCATATGGTCGGTAATAAGTGCATCATACGAACTAAAACCACCGCTAATATAATTATCTACTTGTATGGTAGTAATATCACTTTCATTGGAGTTAAACTCATCAAAAAGCTCATTAGTAATGAGTATATGGTCAATATGACTTGGCCAGTTAGGGAAAGAAAAATTCTGAGGATTTCCAGTAGCAATGAACATATCAGCAAACAGATAATTATCGCTATCGTCAATGAAATTTTGAAACACATTATCGTCAGTATCATCGTCTAATTCATCGTTGTAATCACCAATAACCAATACATTTTCATTCGATAAATTATTGTCTATATATGATTTAATATGATTTAGGGCAACTAACCTTCTGTTTTCCTCATCAGATGAGTCTGAGGTGTTAAGGTTGCCATCACCACAACATTTGAGGTGTACATTAATGACATAATACTCAATGTTGTTTTTTTCTACATGAATTAAATAAGGAGATCTTCCAGCGAAAGCATAATTATAAGTGCTAGAAGATAGTATAGCATACTCATCAATAACGCTAACATCATTTTTGACTGCATAAGCCATATTTATACCTCCATAATTAGCATCTAACACATAGCCGGAATAGCCCGATGTAGATGCCATCATAGTGTTGAAAGCCGATATATCGCTTATTTCTTGAAAACCGATGATTTCTGATTCTAGTTCAACGATAATGTCAGAAACATAATTCTCTGTCGTACCATCTACTTTAGGAAAGCTTTCCAAATTCCACGAAATGACATCGAAAGTATTGTCATTTCCAAAGCCTAAGTTACTCAATGATTGAGCATAGATAGATGTGGAAAATAAAGGGAGTACAACTATTAATAGAAATCTATTGAAATGAACCATAAAGGATAAAGATTATTGAAAGGCTAATTTAATAAGAATAATCGTAGTTATTATTATGGCTATAAATTGTAAATTTGCCCTATGAATAAAAACTTAACACTTCTATTTATTTTTGTTTCATCGTTTACATTTTCTCAAAGTTTATCTGACCTCGTTTTTGGTGGTGAAGGTTCTTTTGAAGTAGTCACGTGGAATCTAGAATTTTTCCCAAAAAACAACCAAACTACTATTGATTCGACTTCGGTAGCTATGGCTGCTATGCAAGCTGATGTTTATGCTTTACAAGAGATTGATGATGTTGATGCTTTTCAAGACTTAGCTAATAGCTTAGAAGATTATACAGGCTATATTATACCCAATAACTATAATAATTTAATTCTAGCCTATTTGGTACACAAAGATGTAGAAGTCATTTCTCATAATTCCATCTTAAATTCCAACCAATACTCCTATAATTTTGCAGGAAGGCCACCTTATTTAATAGAGCTTAGTTTTAGCGGTATGACCTTTTATATCATAAACATACACCTCAAATGCTGTGGTGATGGTACTCTAGACGAATCGGACTCAGGCGATGAAGAAACTAGAAGACGAGCAGCCAGTAATGCCATCAAATATTACATAGATAACAACCTTGCAGATAAAAATGTTCTTTTAGTAGGAGATTATAACGATTTGATAGAAGATAACATCAGTAACAACGTCTTCCAATCTTTTATAAACGATAGCGATAATTATCTGTTTGCTGATACGCCAATTTTAGATTTTCCTACTTCTCAATGGTCTTTCCCTTCTTGGCCATCACACCTAGACCATATAATTATTACTAATGAGCTTTTTGATGAGTTTAATAACGCATACAACTATGTGACTACTATGAATATGGCTCAATACTTTAGTAATGGTTTTTATGGATACGACAACTGTATCTCAGACCATTTGCCTGTAGGCATACGACTATGGCCATACACCTCTAATATTTATGATAAAGAGGTGAAGTCTAACCAACTTAAAGAGATAAGAAACATTCAGGGAAAGACTATAAAACCTACCTCTAATCAGCTACAATTTCTGATTTATGAAAACGGTTCAGTTGAAAAAAACATCACTTTAGACTAAATATGAATTTAAAAGGTAAACACATACTAATAACTGGCGGTAGTCTAGGAATTGGCAAAGAAACAGCTAAAATTTTGGTAGAAAAAGGAGCGAAAGTTTTGATTACGGGACGGTCTGCTCAAAGATTAGAAGAAGCCGCTAAACATACAGGTGCTCAAACACTAGTTTTTGATATTTCAGACCAAAAAAATATTTCTGATAAGGCTCAACAATGTATAGAAGCTTTAGATGGTAAAGTAGATGCTTTGATTAATAATGCTGGTATAGGTACTTTTCAGAAAATTGAAGACGTTACTTTTTCTGATTTTGAACAAATTTTCAACACCAATGTTTTTGGATTAGCCCTCTTATCCAAATTCATCATTTCGGTTATGAAAGAACAAAAGAGTGGTACTATTATCAATATCGGTTCTTCTGCTAGCGTAAAAGGTTTTGCTGGAGGAAGTGTCTATGCCGCTTCTAAATTTGCTGTTAGAGCCTTAACACAATGTTGGCAAGCAGAATTGCGACCATTTAACATACGTGTTTGTCAGTTGAACCCTAGCGAAGTAACTACGGCTTTTTATAACGAAGAGCGTCAAGAAAGGGCAGAAGTACACAACAAACTATCTCCTAAAGAAATAGCACATTCCATTTTGTCTATTTTGGAGATGGAAGATAAAGGTTTCATTACAGAGCTTAACGTTTGGGCAACTAATCCGTTTTAGATGTTTGGTCATAATTCTATTTCTCTAAAAAACTCCTCAAACGTTTTATTAAAACCTTTAAGAAGTTTAAACAATGTTTTTAAGGATGGTGAGGTGTGACCTCTTTCTAAACGTTGTATTTGTCTGACATCAATATCTGTCTTAATTGACAAATCCTGTTGGGTCATTTTTTTTCTATTCTCAAAGCTGTACATTAGTGTTATTTCTCTTTATCAAAAAAAGCGTCTAGTGTGGTTTTCAGTCCTTTGTAGGCAAAGTAAAATAAGCATAGGATAAAGAATATACCAAGACCCTTTAGAAATAGATTGTCTTTGCTATCGGCTATGTATAAGGTCATAGCAGCAGTGAAGATGAAGAATATGGACATGGATATCCATATCATACCATTGGCTAATTTTTGTTTATCCATTGTTTTGGTGTTTTTCAATGGCAGCACGTACACTACCACATTCGTTTAATAAATCTTTGGCAAGCTCGTAATCTAAACCCGTTTGTTGAGCAACCATTATTGTTCCTCTGTCCACCAATTTGTTATTGCTCAACTGCATATCCACCATTTTATTTCCTTTGACACGCCCTAGCTTAATCATCACAGATGTGGAAATCATATTCAGAACTAATTTTTGAGCAGTACCTGCTTTCATTCGTGTTGAGCCGGTTACAAATTCTGGTCCTACCACCACTTCTATAGAGTGTTGAGACACTTTAGATAAAGGAGAGTCTGCATTACAACAGATACAAGCCGTAAGTATTTGATGCTTATTGCATTGTTCTAAGCCCCCAATAACGTAGGGTGTTGTGCCAGATGCAGCAATACCAATTACCGTATCCAATTTATTGATTTGGTAATCTTGTAAATCTTTCCAAGCTTGTTGCTTATCGTCCTCAGCAAATTCTACAGCTTTACGGATAGCCGAATCGCCACCAGCTATTATACCAATAACCCAATCGTGTGGTACACCAAAAGTAGGAGGGCACTCAGAAGCATCTACTATGCCTAGCCTTCCAGATGTTCCTGCGCCTATATAAAACAAACGACCACCTTTTGCCATTTTGGAGTGTATAGCATTTACTAAAGGTTCTATTTTTGAAATAACTCTTTCTACGGCAAGTGATACCCCTTTGTCTTCTTGGTTGATGCCTTTTAAAAGACTAAGTGTATCCATCTTATCTAGTTGGTTGTGATTGGAATCTTGCTCAGTTGTTTTGTTCATTTATAGTGTTGGATATTTAGTGGGGTTGTGGTCGTGCATTATAGCATAAACACTTTCAAAAATATCGTCCGTATTGGGTTTGGAGAAGTAATCGCCATCTTCGCCATAGGCTGGTCTGTGGTCTTTTGCAGATATGGTTTTAGGTTCACTATCTAAATAAAAATAGCCTTTCTGTTCTTCTAATACTTTTTGCATCATATAAGCCGTAGCACCTGCGGAAACATCTTCATCTATTAATACTACTTTATTGGTCTTTTTTAAACTTTCTACAATGGAGTGCTTAATGTCAAAAGGTAAAAGAGATTGTACATCTATCACTTCACACGAAATCTCTACTTTTTCTAGTTCTTTGGCCGCATCAGTAACTAAACGCCAAGTAGAGCCATAAGTCACTAAGGTAATGTCACTTCCTTGTTTTGTAATTTCTGGAATACCTACAGGGGTAGTAAATTCTCCTAGGTTAGCAGGTAATTTCTCTTTGAGTCGGTATCCGTTCAAACATTCTATGACAATAGCTGGTTCATCACTAGCCAAAAGGGTGTTGTAAAAACCAGCGGCCTTAGTCATATTTCTTGGCACTAATACATGCATACCTCGTAGACCGTTAAGCATCATACCCAAGGGCGAACCAGAATGCCAAATACCTTCTAGTCGATGTCCTCTAGTTCTAATGATAAGGGGTGCTTTTTGTTGCCCTTTGGTTCTGTAATGTAGAGTTGCTAAATCGTCAGATAAGCCTTGAAAGCAATACAATAAGTAGTCTAAATATTGAATTTCAGCAATTGGTCTTAGCCCTCGCATAGCCATACCAATACCTTGACCTAAAATAGTAGCTTCTCTAATACCTGTATCTGATACTCTTAATTCGCCAAATTTTTGTTGTAAGCCTTCCAACCCTTGATTAACACCACCAATCTGACCGCTATCTTCGCCAAAAATCAATACTTCAGGCTTATCAGCCAAAATACGATCGAAGTTATCTCTTAAAATGACTCTAGCGTTCACTTCTTCAGATTGATCATTGTAAGATGGACTAACTTCTTTAACTTTAAGAATGGATTGTTCAGATTGACTGTATAGGTGTGAACTGTATCTTTCTTGGTTTTGTGTATTCCAATCCGATAGCATTTGCTTAAGCTGTGACTTAGCATTGGTGTCTTCACCTCTAACTAAACGCAGTGCGGAACGAATAGCACCAAAAACATTTTTTCTATGGGGGTTTAGTTTAGCATCAAATTCTAACTTTTCTTTGATAGGCTTTATAAATACACCATTTGGACTTTCTTCTATTAACTTATCCAATAATACAACCGCCTGATTGAGTTCCTCAAGGATAGGGTTCTGATAGGCTTTCCAAGCCATATTTTTTTGTTTAGAAACATCTTTTTTGATATCGGCCCTCATTTGTGTTAATTCATCGTCTGATGCAATAGAATTGGCTATTAACCACTCTTTAAATAAATCTATACAATCGTAATCATTTTCCCATTGTAGGCGCTCTTTCGTCTTGTATCTTTCGTGAGAGCCAGAAGTAGAATGACCTTGTGGTTGAGTCATTTCAGTAACGTGTACCATAACGGGTATGTGTTCTTTTCTAGCTATTTTTTCAGCTTTTTCATAAGCTTCAATAAGAGCAGGGTAGTCCCAACCCTTAACTTTGATTATTTCAAAACCTTTATTTTTATTATCTCTTTGAAAACCCATTAGAATTTCAGAAATATTCTCTTTAGTAGTTTGGTGTTTACTATGAACAGAAATACCATAACCATCGTCCCAAACGGAAATAACCATAGGTATTTGCAGAACACCAGCAGCATTAATAGCTTCAAAAAAGTGTCCTTCAGAAGTTGAGGCATTACCTATTGTGCCCCAAGCAATTTCATCGCCATTTTTAGAAAAACTCGTCCATTCTTTTAGCAACTTGTTTTCTCTAAATACTTTAGATGCTTGAGCTAAACCAACCAATCGTGGCATTTGTCCAGCAGTACAAGAAATATCAGAAGCAGAATTGTATTGCTCAGTCAAATTCTTCCAGCTACCATCTTCATTTAAGGACTGAGTGGAAAAGTGAGCTACCATTTGTCGTCCACCAGATTGTGGTTCGGCATCAATATCGGCGTGACCATACAAAGCCGCAAAAAATTGTTGCACGGTTAATTCGCCAAGTGCCATCATTAGCGTTTGGTCACGGTAATATCCGCAGCGAAAATCGCCTTTCTTAAAGCATCTTGCCAAAGCAATTTGGGCTAACTCTTTACCATCGCCAAAAATACCAAAGCTACCTTTGCCAGAAAGCACTTCTCTACGACCCATCAAACTCATCTCTCTACTTTCACAAGCTATCTTATAATCTCTTAAAACAGAAGATTTAAAATCGTTGAAAGTCAGTTCTTGAGTATCGGATTTCTTAGTAGCCATAAACTTTGGGATTTGATTAGGCGAAATTAATAAAAAATGAGGATTTAAAAGAGTAATTCTAAAATGACAAATACACCAAAAATAATAGAGGCAATTCCATTTGTAGTAAAGAAAGCTAAATTGACTTTAGATAAGTTTTTTTCTGATACCAAACTGTGTTGGTAGAACAGTAATAATGTAAATATTACAAAACCTACCCAATACAAATATTGAGTTTCTATTAATTGTCCTGCATAAAATAAACTAGCTGCTGTTACAAGGTGTAAAAAACGACTCAAAAAGAGTGCATTTTTTCGACCTAAGGCTACTGGTATTGAATGCAATTGATGTTCGCTATCAAATTTATCATCTTGCAAAGAATAGATAATATCAAAACCTGATACCCAAAATAGCACTGCTACAGAAAATAATAGAGGAGCTAAAGCAAACTCTGATGATACTGCTAGAAAAGCACCAACAGGAGCTAGGGACAAGCCTAAGCCTAATACTAAATGGCATAAGGCTGTAAAACGTTTGGTATAACTGTATCCCAAAATAACAAGTAATGCAATGGGCGAGAGATAAAAACATAGTGTATTGATAAAATAAGTTGTAGCTACAAAAGCTAGGCAGTTAAAAACAACAAATAGTAAAGCTGATTGGGGCTTAATCGTACCATTTGGAATTTCTCGAACTTGTGCTGTTCTTGGGTTGTCCAAATCTATTTCTCTGTCGATGTAGCGGTTGAATGCCATAGCTGCTGAACGAGCAAATAACATACACAAGAGCACATAAATTAAAGTGTGCCATTCAAAACCATACTTTTTACTGGCTAAAAAGAAACCAATCAGAGCAAATGGTATAGCAAAAATAGTATGACTAAACTTGATTAGTGATAAGTAATTTTTAAATGAAGCCATAGTTAAATTATTTAGCCCAAACGGTTCTGTATAGTAATTGTTTGTCTTCGGCATTTTCTAGCTTTTGTAGGCTATAAATAGGGTAGAAGTGACCGCATTCTAAATCCATTTCACAAGTGCCAAATCGTTTCTTAATTTTCATACTCAACGTTCCTGTGGTATCCTTTAGTAAGTCATTCATTTTTTTGCCTTTGGCGTATATGCCATTAATGCTAATTACTTCATCATCAACAGCAATACCATAGGTATCGGCAATGCTATTGTTTTGAACTTTTTTAATGATGTGTTTACCATTTTCCACTATGGATATAAAACCAAACTTATCGGCACTTAAGTTGGGGTTATTAACTTTTACCAATTCAAAACCGACAAGATCTAGGGCTGATTTTAAACTTTTTGTATAATCTTCTATCCCATAGATGTGATTGCTGAACACTTCACTTACTTTCAAGCCACCATACTCAACACAAAGTTGTTGAAAGTCATCTTCCGTATATCCACTAGTTAAATACTCATCATATAGTCGTTTCATGACATCATTTAGTGAATATTTGCCGTCAGTATGTTCTATTATAAATAAATCAATCATTAGCATATTCAAAGCACCATCAGCGTAAATTGAAGTTTTTCTATTGGGTATTCCTAAAGAATAGCCATCTAGCCATGAATCAAAACCACTATCGGCAACTGACATATTGTGTCTGCCATCATTTTCATAATGACGTTTTAGGTTTTCATCTTGTGTTTTTAGAAATTGTTTCCAATTAAATACACCACTTCGTTTTAACATCAAATCTCCCATATAGGTAGTTACGCCTTCAGCCACATAGCCTAGTCTAGAGTAGTTTTCCTTGGAATAGTCATAAGGTAACATCTCTTTAGGTCGAATGGCCTTGATGTTCCAAGTGTGATACAATTCGTGAGAGCAAATACCTAAAATGTTGTCGTATTGTTTTTCAAAAACGTCTTCAACATTGCCCATCAAGATAACAGTTGAATTGGTATGTTCTACCCCGTGATAACTTCTGTA
>CAJWHN010000038.1 GCA_913041085.1 uncultured Flavobacteriales bacterium
ATGCGTATTCCAAGATTCTGGAGTAAAGAAATGCAGGGTTGGCCTAAAACCGATGCAAATCTAATTTTAGTGTTTGAGATAGTTTTAATGTTTGCTTTTCTATTGATGAACGCCAGCGACTCTTTGTTGGTTGCTATGAATTCTGTTCACTACAATGTAGAGTTTGCAAAGCCTATAAGTCAATTTTTATTTCCTTTAATTGATAATTTATCAGAAAGCAGTTTGATATTTGTTGAACGTATTTGTTGGTGGTTTCACATTGTAGGCATTTTAGCATTTTTAAATTATTTAGTTATTTCTAAGCATTTACATATCATTTTAGCTTTCCCAAACACCTATTACTCTAACTTAGAAGCTGATGGTAAATTAGCTAATATGGATTCGGTGACTAATGAGGTTAAAAAGATGCTAGACCCTAATATAGACCCTTTTGCTGCTAGTGATGATGCTGCACCAGAACGCTTTGGTGCTAAAGATGTTCAAGATTTAAGTTGGATCCAATTAATGAATGCATACAGTTGTACAGAATGTGGTCGTTGTACTTCAGAATGTCCAGCAAATCAAACAGGAAAATTACTCTCACCACGAAAGATAATGATGGATGTGAGAGACAGGTTAGAACAAGTAGGAAAAGGAATTGATAAAGAAGGGGAATCATTTAATGATAATAATTCCTTATTGGATTCAATAACTAAAGAAGAATTATGGGCTTGTACTTCATGTAATGCCTGCGTAAATGCCTGTCCTATAAATATTGACCCCTTATCAATAATTGTAGATTTAAGAAGATATCTAGTGATGGAAGAATCAGCCGCACCGATGGAATTGAATACTATTTTTACTAACATAGAGAATAATGGTGCGCCTTGGCAATTCTCTATGTCAGACCGATTAAATTGGAAAGATGAATAACAAGATTAATTTAGAAGACAAAATTGTAGATGGACAACATATAAGTCCAGTATTACCAGAACATGTAAAGAATTATATGATTGATATCGATGGCACTATATGTGACGATATCCCTAATGAAGAGCCTGAAAGAATGGCTACAGCAGAATTATATCCAGATGCTTTATTGACTTTAAACAAATGGTATGATGAAGGACACATCATTACCTTTTTCACTTCTCGAATTGAAGAACACCGAGAAGTAACAGAAATATGGTTGAAAAAGCACGGATTTAAATACCACGGTATGCTTATGGGCAAGCCTAGAGGAGGCAATTACCATTGGATAGATAATCACTTGGTGAGAGCGACTCGATATGAAGGTAAGTTTACAGATTTAGTAGAAAAAAATGTAACTATTCAAGTATTTGAAAAATAAGATATGAGTGAATTAGTAGTACCAACAATGGCAGAGCTTATGGCCAAAGGAGAAAAATCTGAAGTTCTTTTTTGGGTAGGTTGTGCAGGAAGTTTTGATGACAGAGCAAAGAAGATTACAAAAGCATTTGTCAAACTTTTAAATAAAGCAAATGTCAAGTTTGCTGTGCTTGGTACTGAAGAAAGTTGTAGTGGTGACCCTGCAAGACGAGCTGGAAACGAATTTTTATTCCAAATGCAAGCCATGGCAAATATTGAAGTCATGAATGCATATGATGTTCAAAAAGTTGTTACAGCTTGTCCGCACTGCTTTAACACCTTAAAAAATGAATATCCTGACTTAGGTGGGAAATATGTTGTAGTACATCATACTCAATTGCTGAAAGAATTGTTAGATAATGGCAGACTAACTATTGAAGGAGGAAGTTTTGAAGGTAAGAAAATTACTTTTCACGATCCTTGTTATTTAGGTAGAGCCAATGATGTTTATGAAGCACCTAGAGAATTGATTCAGAAACTTGATGCCGAATTGGTTGAAATGAAACGTTGCAAAGCCAAAGGCTTATGTTGTGGAGCAGGAGGTGCTCAAATGTTTAAAGAGCCAGAAAAAGGCAATAAAGACATTAATATTGAGCGTACAGAAGATGCTTTGGCCGTAAAACCTGAGTTTATTGCTACAGGCTGTCCATTTTGTAATACTATGATGACTGACGGTATCAAAAACAAAGAGAAAGAAAAAGACATTCAAGTCATGGATATTGCTGAAATGATTGCTCAAGCTCAAGACCTTTAAACATGTACGTTCCCTATAATCAAATTAGCTCTGATGCGAGAGTATGGATTTATCAATCAGATAGAGCTTTTAATACTGCCGAAAAGACAGATATAGAAAGTCAACTAACCGATTTATGTAACAATTGGAATACCCACGGCACGGCATTGCATTGTTCATTTCAGATACACGATTGGTTCATTTGCTTGTTTGTAGATGAAAGTAAGCAGGGGGCAAGTGGTTGTTCTATAGATAGTTCGGTAGCAGTGATAAAAGCTATCGCTAATCAATACAATATCGACTTTTTCAATAGATTGAATATTGCCTTTTTGGACGGTGAATTAACTCAGGTATTAGCTCTAGCAGAGTTTAAAAAACAACTTACTCCCCATACAGTAGTGTATAATAATTTGGTAAGCACCAAAAGTGAATACGAAAGTAAGTGGAAAGTGCCATTATCAGAAAGTTGGCTGGCAAGATTTGCTGATTAATCCCAAATATCTTCTTTGTCAATAATACGTTCCGAATAACGCTCTTTAAAGCCTTCTAGCCTGTTCCATTTTTGTGGTAATTCTTCTATTGGATAAATGGTTGCATTGGGTTGTTTTTGAAAAGATATACGATGTATTTCTTTTTTATCCACATATATGTTCATTTGACTACAACTAACCGTATTAATACCAGAAATTTTATCTTCCTCATCTTTGATAACATAAACGGCTTGTCCATTACCATTAACATTAATTTTATGCAGTTCATTTCTTTTAAAGAAGCCCATCATATTTCTGCCTTTAATTTGGTTGTATAAATCCAAGCTATCTTCAGAAATGATAAATGCATTTTGCAAGAGATTCATTTTGTCAATGGCATTGTTTTTAATTTCTAAAATAATATGCTCTGAGCTTAATTGATAATTGTCCGACCAAAGTATGGGTTCGTTATACATTTGAATGGTTGAGTCTCTCATAAAGTAAAATAAGACTTGGCATTTACCTTGTAAATTTTTACTGTAGAATTTTGCACCTGTAAAGGCTTTGATTTGCTGGTGTTGTAAGCTGTCTAAATTGGCAATAATAGTATCAGAATGTAGGTATAATGTGTCGTCATCAAAATCAGCCACTAATAAAGGTTCTATGGTAATTATTGAACTGTCTAATTTTTCAAAATATTCAGCTTTATGACCATATATTGTATAATCGTTAGCCGTATCTTCTATAGCTATGTTATTCAAGGCTTTACCATAGCCATTTTTTCTATCGTAAAACAAGATGTCTCCAGATAGTTTTTGGTTATCACTCCATAAATAAGCATTACTACTAAATTCAGATTTATCGGTTAGCGTATTATACCAACCGTCTTCACAATAAATGAAGTTACTATCCGATGTAATGGTTGTTGTTCCATGAAAAAAGGCTATCTCTGATTCTGTGTTATAGTGTAAGGTGTCACACTCTATCAAATATTCAGGATTGTCTAAAGTGACATCGCTTTTAAAGACTAAAGTTTTTGAAGATGAAAGATAATCTCCTTTTAGGCTTTTTAAAACATTTTCTTTATTAGTGATTATTGCTCCTGAATAATAGGAAGCAATGTTTGTTTTTAAAAAATAATGCAATTCTTCTGTTTTTAATTGCATATCTCTATCCTTCAATACAATATTGCGTTGTACTATAGCTTTGTGGATAGAGCCGTTATAATCGAGTTTTTCTCCATATAAATGGATGCTATCTCCTTTATTGATATGAATATTGCTATAGGCTTCGAAACGATTTTCCTTAAAATAATGCCACGCACTATCACAATTCATTATAGCACCTCCGTGCATAAAACTAACATCACCGACTAATCTTCGAATATCAGGGTACTTACTCTGGTCTAAGTAGGTGTAATTGGCGTTAATAATCTCTAATTGACTTTTTTCCTGAGCATATATCACATTAATGAATACTATCATTAATGCCATATTTCTAAGTAAAATCAAATGCTTATCTGTTAAGAGTTTGGGTTCTATCAGGGCCTACCGAAACCACTACAATTGGTGTTTCTAGTTCTTTTTCAAGAAAATCGATATAGTCTATCAATTGAGATGGAGCATTGTCAATGGAAGACAATTTGGTTAAATCTTCTTTCCATGCGGCTAATTCTTTATAAACAGGTTCAATAGTGTCTTCACTAGCATCAAATGGTAAATAGTCAATTAATTCACCATTATATTTATAGTGGGTACACACTTGAATATTTACCAAATTACTAAGTACGTCTGCTTTCATCATCATTAACTTAGTAACGCCATTAATAGCAATAGCGTATTTAAGAGCGGGTATATCTATCCAGCCGCAACGTCTTTTTCTTCCTGTAGTTGCACCAAATTCATTACCTACTTTTCCGATAAATTCACCTACTTCATCAAACAATTCAGTAGGGAAGGGGCCACTACCAACTCTTGTACAATAGGCTTTGAAAATTCCAAAGACATCACCTATCTTATTTGGTGCTATTCCTAAGCCTGTACAAGCACCAGCTGAAATGGTATTAGAAGAGGTTACAAAAGGATATGAACCAAAATCAATATCCAATAAAGTGCCTTGTGCACCTTCAGCTAATATCTTTTTACCTTCTTTTTGTGCTTGATGCAAATAGTGTTCGCTATCAATATGGGTAAACGACTTTAATACTTCTATGCCTTCAAACCATTCTTTCTCTAAACTATCTAAATCAAAATCCATAAAATCATTATCCAACATTCTACTATGCTTAGCTACAAGTTTATCGTAACGATTCTTAAACTCTGATGAACTAATATCACCTACTCTTAAACCATTTCTGCCTGTTTTGTCCATATAAGTAGGTCCTATTCCTTTTAGAGTAGAGCCTATTTTGCTTTTACCTTTCGCTTTTTCAGAAGCAGCATCTAATATTTTGTGAGTAGGGAGTATAAGATGGGCTTTTTTTGAAAGCAGTAATTTTTTGGTTAAATCCACCTCCAACTTATTAAGGGCATCTATTTCCTTTTTGAAGATAATGGGGTCTATTACTACTCCATTACCAACGATGTTTATAGCTTTTTTATGAAATATACCCGACGGGATAGTATGTAAAACATGTTTTATACCATCAAATTCTAGGGTATGACCAGCATTAGGACCTCCCTGAAAACGAGCAATGATATCATAATCTTGAGTAAGTACATCAACAATTTTACCTTTTCCTTCATCGCCCCATTGTAGGCCTAGTAATACATCTACCGACATTTATATATGTTTATTTTTTTGATTGACATTTTTCACATAAACCATAAAGGTTTAAGGAATGGTTTGAGACTTTAAACTTTAGCAGTTCTTCAACTGTATTTTTAATATTTTGTATTCTTGGATCACAAAACTCAATTACGGATTTACACGATGAACAAATCAAATGGTCGTGCTGACCACTAATTAAGGATTTTTCATATTGAGATTGGTTTTTACCAAACTGATGTCTTCTAACTAATTTACTATCAATCAAAAGTTCAATAGTATTATATAAAGTAGCTCTACTTACTCTATATTTTTTGTTCTTCATTTTTATGTAAAGCGTCTCAATATCAAAATGACCATTGTGGTTATAAACTTCCTGCAAAATTGCAAAGCGTTCAGGAGTTTTACGCTGACCATTTTTCTCAAGATATTGAGTAAAAATTTCTAATACAGATGAAGTCGATTCTACCTTAGACATTTGTTATAATGTAAAAGGGTAAAAATAACTTTTTTTTGAAAAGAAAGAGGACTAATTTTTCAACACTTTTTTTAAAGACGTTCTACCGACTCAACACCTTCAATACTCTCTAATTTGTTAATAAGATTTTCAAGGTGGACCTTATTAATTACGATTACAGAAATTCTACCATCAAAAATACCGTTGTTTGATTTGATATTAATGGACGAAATATTCACATTCATTTCGTTAGAAATGAGTTTAGTAATTTTATTGACTAAACCAATTTGGTCAAATCCGTTAATTCGTAATACAGCTGAGTACTCTAAATTTTCAATTGTAGCCCATTTAGCTTTTAAAATTCTGTAAGCATATCTAGACTGTAGCTGAATAGCATTAGGGCAATTGATATTATGAACCTTTATTCCCTCATTGATAGTTGTAAAACCAAATATCTCATCACCAGCAATAGAAGAACAGCATTTAGCAAGTTTGTAATCTAGGATTTGTTTATCATTACCAAAAAGTATAGCAGGTTGACTATTGGCACGTTTTACTGTTTCGCTGTTAACAATGTTCTTTTGTTCCTTCTTAGAAATTTTACTTTTTAGTAAACCATACCAACCCTGATTTTTGGTATTTACATATGAACGGATATGCTTGTTATTGAGCTTACCAACACCAAAAAGATAGTACATATCTAGGCTATTTTTAAGGTTAAAAAACTTCAACATTTCATTTTCTGTATTATGATTGAAGTTAACTTTTATATGCCTTAACTTCCTTAATAATAATGCTTTTCCTTCTTGTCCTATTTTCTTTTTTTCTTCTTTTAAAGCGTTTTTGATTTTTGACTTTGCTCTAGAAGTTTTAACAAAACTTAACCAATCTTCCTTTGGTGATTGTTTGTTAGATGTTATAATTTCTACTTGGTCTCCACTTATTAATATGTGAGAAAATGGCACGAGTTTACCATTGACTTTAGCACCTAGACAATGGCTACCAACTTCTGTATGTATTTCATATGCAAAGTCAAGTGGTGTAGCATCTTTAGGCAATGTTTTTAAGTCGCCATTTGGAGTGAAAATGAATATTTCTTCAGAGAAAAGATTCATTTTAAAATTATCCACAAAATCTATAGCATTAGAATCAGGGTTTTCTAATAACTCTCTTATTCTATTAATCCAGTTGTCAAGATTTGATTCTTTCGAAGACGAATCTTTGTATTTCCAATGGGCAGCAAAACCTTTTTCAGCAATGTCGTCCATTCTTTCAGTTCGAATTTGTACTTCTACCCATTTTCCATTAGGCCCCATTACAGTAGTGTGTAGAGCTTCATATCCATTAGCTTTTGGGGTTGAAATCCAATCCCTTAATCTATCTGGATTAGGCTTGTAAAAGTCAGTGACAATAGAGTAAACTCTCCAGCAAAAAGCTTTTTCATCTTCTGGTTTAGCTTGAACGATAATTCTAATAGCAAATTTGTCAAAAACTTCTTCAAATTCTACACCTTGTTTCAACATTTTATTTCGAATAGAAAAAATAGACTTTGGGCGTCCTTTTATGGTGTAGTTAAATTCTTGTTTATTTAATTCTTCTTTTAGAGGAATTGTAAATTTATTGATGTAACGTACTCTTGAACGTTTGCTTTCTGCTAATTTCTCAGAAATAGCCTTGTAAATTTCAGATTTGGTGTATTTCAAGCCTAAATCTTCAAGTTCTGTTTTGATTGCATAAAGTCCTAGTCTGTGAGCAAGAGGGGCATAGAGGTACAATGTTTCTGAGGCAATCTTTAGCTGTTTATGCTTAGGCATAGAGGCTAGTGTACGCATATTATGCAATCTGTCAGCTAGCTTTATGAGAATAACTCGAACATCGTCAGAAAGGGTGAGAAGCATCTTTCTAAAATTTTCAGCTTGCATAGATACATTTTGATCATATACATCAGAAATTTTAGTTAATCCATCTATAATTCTTGCTACTTTAGAGTCAAAAATACGTTCAATATCTTCTAAGGTGTAATCGGTATCTTCAACAACATCGTGTAATAAAGCACAAATAATAGATGTGGTACCTAAACCAATATCTTTAGCAGCTATTCTCGCTACATCAATAGGGTGATAAATGTAGGGCTCACCAGATTTACGACGCATATCTTTATGAGCCTCAACAGCAATGTTAAAAGCTTTACGAATACGTTTTTTATCTTCCTTATTAGTTTTGTCTCTACAATCTCTAAGTAAACCTCTATATCTATTGAGAATTTCTTTTCTTTCTATGTCAAGATTAATAGACTGCAAAGTGAAAACTATTTAGTGGGGAGAACTTTTGTTCTAACTTCACCAAATCCAATTCTAACATTGTCTTTAGTGCTATGTGCTTTCATAATAACGGTGTCACCATCGTTGATGAATTTACGTTCGCTGCCATCAGGCATTGATAAAGGCTTTGTGCCTTTCCAAGAAAGTTCTAACATAGAGCCATAGGCACTTTCATCATTTCCAGAAATAGTTCCTGAAGCCATCATATCACCAGCATGAATGTCACAGCCATTTACGGTATGATGGGCTAATTGCTGATTCAAATTCCAGTACATGTATTTGTAGTTGGATTTTGAGATAGTATGTGCAGAAAAGTTAGCGGACTCAATCTGAACTTCTAAATTGATATCAATATTTTTATATCCTGTATACTTTAGATACGGTAGAACTTCAGGCTCTTGTTCTTCACCTTTACATCTAAACGGTTCTAATGCGTCTAAAGTAACAATCCAAGGCGAGATAGAGGATGCGAAGTTTTTAGCTAAAAATGGCCCTAATGGCACGTATTCCCATTTCTGAATATCTCTTGCAGACCAATCGTTGAAAATAACCATTCCGAAAATATAATCTTCAGCTTCATCAATTGAAATAGAATCACCCAAAGGTTTTCCTTCACCAGTGATGAACGCCATTTCTAATTCAAAATCAAGTAATTTACAAGGCCCGAAAACAGGTGCCTTTGCGTCTAGAGGTAATTGTTGACCTTTAGGTCTGTAAATATCTGTGCCAGAAAGTATTATAGACGATGCACGACCATGATAACCAACAGGTACATGTAGCCAATTTGGTAATAAGGCATTGTCAGGGTCTCTGAACATACAACCTACATTATAAGCATGTTGGCGAGAAGAATAAAAGTCTGTATAATCTCCGACTTTTACAGGCATACACATTTCTACATCTTTTAAGGGATATAAGGCAGAAGTATATTTATCTTTATTATTCTCATCAGTAAAAATTTCAGATATTCTATTCCTAACAGAACGCCAATCTGATTTTTTCTTTTTAAGAAAATCGTTTAAAAAATCTTTGTCAAAATAGTTTTCAGAAAGGATACTTTGAAATGCACCTAGTTCATAAAGTTTTGATAGGTTGATTACTTTATCACCAATTCGGCTTACTCCGAATTTACTATTATCAATAAATGCTATTCCGAAAGGGATATTTTGTATTGGGAAGTCACTATTTTGTGCTACCTCTAACCAAGTTTTTAAATTAGGATTATTAGCTTCAATCATTGCTTATTTTTTTGCTTAAGCAAAGATATATAAACAATTCAAATCAAATAGTAAGATTTCAAAAAGGTACTAACTATATTTGCACAATGAGGAGCTTGGTAGTTTGTATATGTTTATTGAGTCAAATCAGTTTTGCACAAAAAGCTGATAGTACTAGATCATTTCATATTGCCCTTGGGACTGAAATAGTTCTGTATTCTACTACAATGTATGCTCTTAACGACTTATGGTATAAGGACTATCCTAAGAGCAGTTTTCATTGGATAAATGATAATTCCAATTGGTTACAAATGGATAAAGTAGGGCATGCCACAACTGCTTATCAAGTTGGTATGTTAGGAAAAGACCTAATGGAGTGGGGTGGTGTAAGCGAAAAAAAAGCATTATGGTATGGTGGTTTATATGGAGCATTTTTTCTAACAACCATTGAAACTTTAGATGGCTTTTCGGAAGAGTGGGGAGCTTCTTGGGGAGATTTAATTGCAAATACAAGTGGAACATTTGTATTTATTGGTCAAGAGCTTCTGTGGAAAGAACAAAGGATACAAATGAAGTATTCTTTCAAAACTAGTGAATACGCGAAATACAGGCCAGATTTATTAGGTTCAAATTTTCTTCAACAGTCATTAAAAGATTATAACGGTCAAGTCTATTGGTTATCGTTCAATATTAATGCTTTTAAAAAAACATCATTGCCAGATTGGTTGAATGTGGCTATTGGATATGGTGCTGGTGGTATGTATAATGGCAACCCCGATGAAGAAGGAACGCATAGAGAATTTTACGCTAGTTTAGATATCAATTTGAGAAATATAAAAACAGATAAAAAGTTTTTAGACAAAATACTAAAAATATTGAGCTTTATTAAGGTACCTATACCAGCATTTAAGTTATCACAAAACAAACTGACTTTTTACCCCTTACATTATGGACAATAAAATAAGAATAGGGGATGAGATAAAGTTTTTGGACTCTGAAGGAGGGGGCAAGGTCATTTCAATTTTAGGTAATTCATACATCATATTAACTAATGAAGGTTTTGAAGAAAAACATTCAATAAATACTATAATTAAAGTTAATGAAGACCTAGAGAAAAGTTTGAAAAAAATCTATGTTCCAGATGGTTTTAAAAAGTTAACTAAAAAAGTGCAAAAAGATTCCATTTTCAAATCCAAAACACCATTAGTTTGGGAAATAGATATTCATATTGAAAATTTACTTGACAATTTTTATCATATGAGTAATTATGAAATAGTAAACTATCAATTGGATAAGTGTGAAAATATCATTCATAAAGCATTAAAAGCTAATGTTCATAAATTGGTAATCATACACGGAAAAGGCCAAGGTGTATTAAGAAAAGAAGTGCATAATTTATTATACTCATTTAGACTTGATTTTAAAGACTCGGATTATATTAGGTATTCTGGTGGTGCTACTGATGTATTCTTTAGATAAAAAAAAGGCAAACATTTCTCTGTTTCTCTTTTTTCTAATTTCCAATTAATTTTAATTATTAATATAACAAATCTGTTATTTTTTTGCCTCTTTAAGAACAACTTCTGACAATTGTTCTACTCCAATATTTCCTTTTATAGCATTAACCAAAATATTTTTATCCTTATCTAATAGATATACTTTTGGCGTTCCGTTTATATCGTACAATTGTTTGATATAAGGAAAGGGTGTAACATAAGGGTCGTTTTGTCTATTGAATTCACCATCAACAAAGGTTTTAAATTCGGCAACATTTGTCCAATCGCCGATGTCGTATGTATTAATAAAATCAACCCATTTTTCTCGGTCTAACTCTACACTTACTGCTATGACTTCTATACTTATTCCGTCATTTAACCATTTGTCATAATTTTGCTTAATAACAGGTATTTCTTTTTTACAATGGCCACAATCAGGGTCATAGAAAATAATCATAGTTAAATCTCTCTTAATGTCATACATATTATGGATAACATCTGAGGAGTCTCTAAGCACTAAATTTGGAGCTTTCGAGCCAATCATCAGAGGCTCTATAGTTTCAGCTCTATCAATAATTTTAAACATTTGAGCTTCATCAACCCAAGTTACCTCATTGGTTTTGTAATACTTGTTTACAAGATGAACGAAAACTTTTTCTAACCCCATTATTTTAGAACGTTCATATGTGGAAGTTAGATATGAAACAACATATCTAAAGACATCTTGATTTACTCTTGATTTTTTAATAAGGTAGTCACAAGAAACAATGATAGAATCTGGTGTTTTAGCTGTTAAGTTTTCTAAATAGGTATTTATTTTACTATGAAATATAGGGGTTCTTAGTAATCTGTCATCAGAAAAATCAAAAGTGTCAAAAAAGTGAGATTTATAATATTTAAACTGTAAATCTTTATCGTCAGTGCCATTAGCTAATAATGGGAATTTCGGCATTTCAACATCTTTACTGGCATTTAATATTTTACTGAATAAGATATTAGGGTTATTAGACGTGAAATTAGATTGAAAATCCATTACAACTTTGCCCATTTCTTCAATCTGTATATCAATACTTTTAGCTTCTTTTTCGCTAACATTTTCTTTTTTGGCTTGTAGCTCTTTTAGGGCTTTTTGCTTTTCGGAGATAAACTGCATGTATCCGTAAAACTTTTCATTTTCGTAGGAATTAGTAAATTTCATATCTCCAATCAAATTGTCTAGAGATGTAGTAAACGAAAAGCTATCTTCCGTCACTACCATTTCAAAATAATTTCCATCTGGTAATACTACCATATACATACCATGATCTAATGTATCATCACCACTAAATACAAAGCGACCTTCATGGTCTATTTCAGCAGTATCTTTTGCAAATTGTTTATCGCCATAATAATAAGCCAACATACAAGTTGAATCTTGTAGACCTTTAACTTGACCTTCAAACCTATAGGTTTCTTTTGAAAAAGAATTATTACAAATGACAACTAAAAACAAAAGCGTATAAAACAAGTATTTTCTCATAGTATTATAAAATTGAGGTTCAAAAATATAGAGTTATAACGAATATTACTAATTTCTATTTTATAGATTTTTTATCTTCTTGTTTCTTTATATAAGCATCTAAACTGACTGCACCAATAATCAAAACTGCACCTAGATAAAAAGAAAAATTCATACTCTCGGATTCGCCAAACAACACCAATGCTAGTAATATACTATATACAGGCTCAAGATTAACAGCCATTATTACATTATACGGAGATAAGAACTTCATAACTTCTACACTAACTACAAAGGCAAAGCTGGTACATATGCCTCCTAATATAGTTAGGTAAAGTATGTCATTCCAACTAATAACTAAATCGGCTAAAGAAAATGAATTAGAAAACAACATATATATACAAACAAAAAGAAAACCACCCAGCATTTCAATAGAAGTAATTTTTTCGGACTCTACCTTATCTACGTACATAGCATTTAAAATTGTAAATAAAGTAGCTAAGAATGCAGCAGTAATACCATATACATATCCTTTCACATAAGAGAAGTCAGCATTCATAGCAATTCCTATTGCAATAAGCACTAAAATAGCTAATATAATCTCCCTCAGATATATTTTTCTTTTAATGATTAGTGGCTCTAGAATAGAAGAGAATAGGGAAGAGGTACCCATACAAACCACAGCTACAGAAACATTGGATACTTTTATACTTTCAAAAAATAATAACCAATGAGCTGCAACAATACAACCAATGCCAATTATTTGAATAAAATGCTTTTTTGAAACTCTTAATGAGTTTGATTTAAAATATATATATACGACCAAAAATAAAAACGCAATAAGCATACGATACCATACTAGTACTGTAGAACCAGTATCTATAAGCTTGCCCAGAACACCAGTCAATCCTAAAAGAACCACTATTAGGTGTATTGTCAATAAGCTATACTTTTGTATAAAGTTTCTCAAAATTGTCTAATTTTAGCCTGCAAATGAAATCGTTTGTATTTTAAAAAACAAGTATAAATATATGATTAGTATTGTTTCTCCTGCAAAATCACTAGATTTTGATAATAAAGTTCCTGTTTCTGAATTTAGTTTACCTCTATTTCTTGAAGAAAGTCAAAAGATAGTTAATGTATTGAAAGATTATTCTGCTGAAGATTTATCCAAATTGATGAATGTCAGTAAAGATCTGGGGCTTTTAAATGCTAATCGGTATCAAGATTATAACACGCCATTTAAGCCTGAAAATGCTAAGCAAGCTATTTTTGCTTTTACTGGAGACGTATATAAAGGCTTAAACGCTACAACTTTATCAACTAAAGCTATAGGGTATGCCCAAACTCATTTTAAAATACTATCAGGCTTATATGGCATACTTAAGCCATTGGATTTAATTCAAGCTTATAGACTTGAAATGGGCACAAAGATTAGCATTAACAATTCAACTTCACTTTATGATTTTTGGTCTAATCATATTACTTCTGAACTGAATATTAATTTAGAAAGCACTAACTCTCAATTTTTACTAAATCTTGCATCCCATGAGTATTCAAAATCAATAGATATGAAATCACTAAATGCAGAAGTTATTACACCTGTATTTAAAGATTGGAAAAGTGGTCAGTATAAGATTATAAGTTTTTTTGCTAAAAAGGCTAGAGGTTTGATGAGTCGCTACGTTTTAGAGAATAAAATCAAAAACCCAAATGATTTAAAAGCATTTGATAGTGATGGTTATGTTTTTAAT
>CAJWHN010000039.1 GCA_913041085.1 uncultured Flavobacteriales bacterium
TTTTTCATCTAAGAATGTAAAAAGTCTTTTTTAGATAACAGTTCATCTTCTGTCTCAACATTATCCTCGTCAGGAATACAGCAATCTACTGGACAAACTGCAGCACATTGAGGCTCATCGTGAAAACCTTTGCACTCAGTACATTTGTCAGTAACTATATAGTAAACGTCATAATCGACAGGTTCTTGTGAAGCATCAGCATCGAAATCACCACCACTCTTAGGTGTTATGGTGCCAGAAAGGGAAGTGCCATCAGAGAAATGCCATTCCATACCACCTTCATAGATAGCATTGTTAGGGCATTCAGGCTCACAAGCACCGCAGTTTATGCATTCATCAGAAATTTTAATTGCCATTTTTTTAACTAAAAAAGGTTAATAGTTTTATTTTGCGGTACAAATATACTAAGAAATGATAATAGAAGATAGAATTAAGGCTTTTGAAAAATTAGGTGATTTTTTAATGGATTTTTGTAATGAAAATTCTAATTCAAATCATCCATTAGAAACGATCATACAATCCTCATCTTCTTTTAATGGTTGGTTTACGTCAAGCAATATAAGGTCTTCTATTTCAGCTATTTGTAATAATTTGAGTTCTACTATACTGTCCTCATGGTTATCTTCATACTCTATTCCTATTGAGGCAAAAAAAAATGTTTCTATTATCATGGCTGGTAATATTCCATTAGTTGGTTTTAATGATTTCCTATGTGTTTTGATGAGTGGCCATAGGGCTATTATCAAACTATCATCTAAAGACAACCGTTTGTTTTTACCAATCATTGAAGAGTTGATAATAATTGAGCCACGTTTTAAAGGAGATATTAAATTAGTAGAAAAAGTTGAAAATTTTGACGCTGTTATCGCCACAGGTAGTAATGAATCCTTTAAGCATTTTGAATATTACTTTAAAGATTATCCTTCTTTGTTAAGAAAGAGCCGTACTTCTGTAGCAATTCTAACAGGAGAGGAGAGTTTAGATGAAAGAAAAGCTTTGGCAAATGATATTTTCTTATACTTTGGTTTAGGTTGTAGAAATGTAACCAAACTTTATGTTCCTAAAAATTATGATTTAAACCTCTTGTTTGAAGTCTTTTTTGAATACCAAGATGTTGTCTTGAATAATAAATATGCAAATAATTACGATTATTATAGAGCTATTTACATGATGGGAAAACATAATATTTTAGAAAATGGCTTCCTTATACTTAAAGAGGACAAAGCCTTACATTCTCCAGTGGCAGTCTTAAATTACGAATATTACGATGAAAAAGAATCTTTAGCACTTCAACTAGACGAATTGAAAGAAGACATACAATGTATTGTAGGCAAGGATTACATTCCTTTTGGCAAGGCGCAGCAACCTGATTTAGAGGATTATGCCGATGGTATTAATACGCTCCGTTTTCTAGAGGCTATTTAGTCTACTTTCTCGAACGCCCCAATATCTGGGTTTCCATATCTGCTATTTCCCAAAATATCTATTGATAAAGCATTATTCATAAGTGAGGCTTTACCAGCATCAATTGCTATGGAGTTATCGCTAAGTTGAAAGTCTTGTTTTTGTGTATTAATAAAAATAGAAGAACTACTATTTACTTTAATACTGTTTGTCTGGTTCAAATTACTAATCGATGAGTCTGGATGAAGTTTGATTAAACAATGGTCAAAAATATAGTTGAACTTACTATTAGAATTATTTTGCAATTCTATTTCGTGGGCAGCACTTCCGTCAATGATACAATTGGTAAAATTAGCCTGAGTCAATGGCCTCAATTGAATGTTTTCATTGACGTCTTCGTAATAGTTATTTATCAGTAAAATAGGGGTATTTCTGCTACCATAATTGTAATAATTGGCAAAGGTGCAGTGGTCAAACTGATAGCGTCCTCCAATATTTAGTACTAGATTGTAACGACCACAATTTCTAATGAGGTTGTTGTAGCCAGTAACATAACTACCTTGAGCAAAAAGTCCGATGTCACTCATGTTTTCTATGATAGTGTTACTGACTTTTAAAGTGGGCTCGCTAGAGTTACCTAATGTATCTGCTTTAATACCGACTGTGCCGTTTCTGATAATGGCATAGTTTATAGTGCTGTTTTTACTTCCAGCACATAGCCATATTTGACTCCATTGGCCCGGTGCATCTTGATACCAATCTTCTAATCTATCGCCTTGAAAAACAACTTCATTACCCAAGCTACCATTGACATTTAAGGTACCTCCATCGTTATTGGTCCCTAGTATAGGATTACCAATAAATAGCCCTGAGTTAGCATGACAGTAGATTTGAGCACCTTCTTCTATAGTTAGTGTTGCGTTAGGCTCTACTATAACATTACCGTAAAAGACGTGGGGTTTTTCATTAGTCCATGTGGTATTTTGTGATATGGAGTAATATCTAAAATTTATGGTGTCCTTATCAGCAATGAATAAATTATCAGATGGTCTATAGAAATTAGCATTTTGACCAAATGCTACCAAATCAATAAGTTGTGTTTTTCCGTTTGTAGTAAACTCTAACTGATTATTGACTAAGAAAGGGGTGTTTTGGTTGTTTGGATTAATGGTTACTTCAATAAATAAGAATAGACTATCATTAGGGGTAAGTTTGATATTTTGACTTTGTTCAATGGGCATACCATCTACATTTATCCTGTAAATATCAGATGGGTTATCTTGTGCTAAGCGAATAGTTTCTATGGTTACTGGGTTGTTATTGTTATTGTAAACCACAAACTTTTTGGTAGCACTGCCAATTGTCGTAAAGACCGTATCGAATAATATAGAGTCATTAGAAAACGAAAGCTGACCAGGGCCACTTTCTGCGAAAAAGTCTTTTCTGCAAGAGCTAAAGGCTAAGCAGACTAGAATCACAATGAAAAAATTTCTTATTACCATAGAATGATTGCAAATATAACATAAACGTTAGTCCCTCAATTATAGTATAGTAAATTAAATTTAAGAGGGTTTGCTAGTTTGTGATAAGTGTTTATATTTGCACTCCAAATTATTTGAATAATGAAAAAAGGTATACACCCAGAAAATTATAGACATGTAGTGATGCAAGACATCTCAACAGGTTTTACTATATTAACAAAATCAACGGCTAATACTAAAGATACTATCAAGTGGGAAGACGGTAATGAATATCCTCTTATTAAAATGGAGATTTCTTCAGATTCACATCCTTATTACACTGGAAAAATGAAATTAGTCGATACTGCAGGTCGTATTGATAAGTTTAAAAACAAATACTCTAAGTTCTCTAAATAATCAAGGGTATAGGCACAAAAAAACCATTCTTAATGAATGGTTTTTTTGTGCTTTATTTTTTGCGAAAGGATTTTTAACTTAGGTGCGCTATCTAACATTTCTTGATTAGCAAAATCCGAATACTTATTAAAGTTATTATTGAAAGCTTGAGCCAATTCATTAGCTTTTAAATCATAAGCCGATTTATCTTGCCATGTATTTCTTGGGCTTAAAATTTCTGAGGGGACATCATCGCATTCGGTTGGCATAGCCAAACCAAAAACCTCATGATTTTTATATTCTACATTTTCTAATTTCCCTTCTAAAGCTGCAGTAATTAAAGAACGAGTATATTTTAAACTCAATCGTGAGCCGACTCCATAAGGTCCTCCAGACCAACCGGTATTGACTAGCCAAACATTAACTTGACTACTTTCCATTTTTTGGCCTAATAGCTCGGCATATCGAGTAGGGTGTAAGGGCAAGAAAGGTTCTCCAAAACAAGCCGAAAAAGTAGTACTAGGTTCTGTAATACCTTCTTCAGTACCAGCAACTTTGGCTGTATATCCAGAAATAAAATGATACATAGCTTGTCCAGTACTTAGTTTAGATATAGGAGGCAATACACCAAAAGCATCGCAAGTCAAAAAGAAAATATTTTTAGGCGCACTTGCCATAGATGGTTTAGCAATATTTTGGATATGGTTAATAGGATAGCTGACTCTCGTGTTTTCAGTAATACGACTGTCTTTAAAATCAACATCTTTAGTACCGTCTTTAAAGATTACATTCTCTAGTAAAGCACCTTTTCTAATTGCTGCAAAAATATCGGGTTCTTTTTCGGCAGTTAAATCAATACACTTAGCATAACAACCACCCTCAAAATTAAAAACACTATTATCGCTCCAACCGTGTTCGTCATCACCAATTAATTTTCTATTAGGGTCAGCAGATAGGGTGGTCTTTCCCGTTCCAGACAGCCCAAAAAATACAGCAGTATCTCCTTTAGCACCGACATTGGCTGAACAGTGCATTGAAAGTACATTTTTCTCATGTGGAAGAATGAAATTTAAAACTGAAAAAATACCTTTTTTTATTTCCCCTGTATAACCAGTTCCACCGATTAAAATATTTTTATCTGTGAAGTTTATGATAGCGAAGTTATGTTGTCTAGTACCATCAATTTCAGCATCAGCCATAAAACTTGGTATATTAATAATCGACCAATCAGGAGTGAAGTTGTTTAGTTCTTCTTCAGTTGGTCGTAAGAACATATTGTAGGCAAAAAGGTTAGACCAAGGGTATTCGTTGATTACTCTAATATTAAGACGAAAATTTTCATCGGCACAAGCATAAACATCTCTGACATATACATCTTTACCTTTGAGGTTTTCTGTTACTTTATTATAAAGAGTGTAGTATTTTTCAGGACTAAAAGGAATATTCACATCGCCCCACCAAACAGCATTTTCTGTAGTACTGTCTTTGACTACAAACCTATCTTTAGGTGAACGTCCAGTAAACTCTCCTGTATTGATAGAAATAGCACCAGAATTCGCCATAGTTGCATAGTTCTTAGAAAGCGATATTTCAGTAAGTTTTTCAGGTGAAAGGTTCCAATTGGCATTAACTTCAGTAATTCTCAAATCTTCTAAGGATTTGATGCTCACATTTTTCATTGTTAAACTCTTTTTGTTGGCTGACAAAGATTAAAATTTATATCTATTGACCAAAAAAATATTGGTGTTTTTCAGATAAGAATCTTAAAAATTGAAATTTAAAAAGTGTGTATATAAAACACTAAGTTAGATTAGAGCGTTGTTAAAAATGCTGAATGCAAAACTTCAAGTTTTTAGAAAAACAAGCAGTTTTTTGGGCTTTACAAACACATAATAGCTCTATAGTCTGTAAATTAATTCTTCAAAAACGTCTTTTAAGAAATTAAAGTTGTGTTTTCTTGTAATTTTTAAAAATTAAAATGAGCCATGAAATCATTAGTAAAAGTCCTCCTATAGGAGTTATTGGGCCTAGCATTGATAAGTTAATTCCAATTAGTTCTTGTAAGGACAATAAGTATACAGAAAATGAAAAGAACAAGATTCCAATAAGCATGAATTTTCCAATTATGGCAGTAGCATTTAGTTTGTTGGCATTTAGACCAATAATTAGTAGTGCTAGTGAATGGTAAAATTGATACCTCACGCCAGTTTCAAAACTATTTAGTTTTTCGGTTGTTAACAATTCATTAAGGGTATGAGCACCAAATGCTCCTAGTGCAACTGCCAAAAATGCTAATAGTCCTGCTATGCTAATAAGCTTATTGTTCATAGAATAAATTTTGTTGCTAATTTACATATATTAGCCACTCATTTTATAAAGATATGAAACGAATATTAGTTGTTGGTGCAGGCTTATCTGCAACTTCTTTAATAGATTATTTACTAGAAAAGTCTGATAAAAATAATTGGCAAGTAACAGTAGGAGATTACGATTATAATCTTGCTTTACAAAAAGTAAATGACCATCCTAATGGCATTGCTTTAGAGTTTGATGTCTTTGATGTAGAACAACGTAATGACGCTATTCGAGACGCTGATATTGTGGTGTCTATGCTACCAGCTAGTATGCACGTATTATTGGCCGAAGACTGTGTTATTCAAGGTGTAAATATGATTACAGCTTCTTATGTTTCTAAGGAGATAAAAGCCTTGAATGAAAAAGCAGAAGAAAAAGGTGTTTTATTGCTCAATGAAATTGGTTTAGACCCAGGGATAGATCATTTGTCAGCAAAGAAAATCATAGATGAAATTCAAGCTAAGGGTGGAGAGATTACACTTTTTAAATCTTTTTGTGGCGGTTTAGTAGCACCAGAGTACGATAACAATCCATGGAATTATAAATTCACTTGGAATCCTAGAAATGTAGTCTTAGCAGGACAAGGTACGGCACAATTTATAAGAAACAACCAGCCCAAATTCATAGCCTATAACAAGCTATTCAGAAGAACAGAATTAATCGAAGTTTTGGATGAAGGGCAGTTTGAAGGCTATGCTAATAGAGATTCTTTATCCTACAGAGAAATATATGGTTTAGACAATATATCAACTATGTTTAGAGGTACACTAAGAAGACCAGGTTTTTCTGAGGCTTGGGACGTATTTGTCCGTATGGGTATGACAGATGACTCTTTTACCATATCTAATCTTTCTCAAATGACGTGGCGAAATTTCACCAATTCTTTTTTAGTCTATGATAAGGAAAAGTCTGTTGAAGATAAATTACAAGACTACTTATCTGTTGACGATGCCATTATTGAAAAAATAGCTTGGCTTGGTATGTTTGAACAAACTAAGATTGGCTTAGATGAGGGAAGTCCTGCACAAGTTTTACAGCATTTATTAGAGCAGAAATGGGCATTACAATCTGAAGATAAAGATATGATTGTAATGCAACATTTATTTGATTATACCCTAAATAACATCAACTACCATTTAAAATCTTCTTTAGTACTTAGGGGTAAAGACCAAGTTCATACGGCTATGAGTATGACTGTAGGTTTACCTGTTGCTATTGCTACTGAACTTATCCTCAATGGTGAAATTACACTTTCTGGTGTAAGAATCCCTACAGATAAAGAAATATATCTTCCTGTGCTAGAGAGGCTAAAAGAGTTTGATATAGATTTTGTAGAAGAGGAATTTATAGTTTAAGATAAAAATCCTGAAATAAATTTATATACTCTTCTGTATAATTATGTCTACTATTTTCAATAGTTAAATTTTTTTCTTCAAGAATTTCTTTGTTCTTACTTAGAGCAATCAGCAGTCGTTTTATAGGGCTTTGGTGGTTACCTCTTACCCAGCACAATTTAATAATGTAAAAGTTGAATTTTTCAGCTAATAATTGGATGGTTTCAAATTCATTGGAGGGTACTATTAAGGCTAATTCTCCATTTTCATGCAATAAGTCATAGCTTCTTTCAACAAGATACTCTAAGCTTAATGCTAGATTATTTCTGGCTAGGTCACGACTTTTATCATTAGATAAAGTGGTATTTCTAAAATAGGGGGGATTACTGACAATTAAGTCATATTTATTAGAATGATTATAATCTTGTAAGGCACAATGAGTAATATTTAATCGTTCTGACCAAGGCGAGGATTGAGCGTTAAATATAGCTTCTTCAGCACTTGCTTGGTCAATATCTATAGCGTGTATTTGACTTCTTGTAAAGCGTTGTCCTAGCATGATAGCTATTAAGCCTGTACCTGTACCAATATCGAGAATATGATGTGGATATGATTTCGGATTTACCCAAGCACCAAGTAATACACCATCTGTACCTACTTTCATAGCCGATTGCTCTTGCTTAATACTAAAGGATTTGAAATGAAACCTCATTTAGCTTTTATCATTAAAGGTTTTCCAGAGTAAAGTAATAACGATTATCTCGATAGCAACTAAAAGAAAGTGAATGTAATAGACTTGCTCTTGTTTGTCAGAAAGTAGTTCAAAATATTCTACTCCTTTATAAAAAGCATAGGAGACAGCCATACCAACTAAATAGCCTATTTGTTTGGCCATATCTATTTTGGTAAGAACGTGGTCTTCATTGAATACCAAAGTTTCTACTCTTACTAAATAGGAACCAAAGACAAAGGTTATCTGATATCCGATGTATATTAAAAGTGCTGTTTGATAACTGTATGAAAAAATTAGAAAGGCTATCAGCATAAGCATTACGATTAGCTCTACAGCTAACGAAAGTCTAAAAAAGTAATATGCATTTAAGATTTTATGATAAAATTTTGCAACGATTATCATAGCCGCTGCCAAAGCAATCCCGCCTAATGAATAAACCGATGGTTCTAGAGGCTCATAAATAGTAAATACACTACCAATAGAAACGCCCAAAAACAAAGAGTTAAACCATTTGTATAGGATAAAAGCACTTTGATTGAGGTTAATATTGGATAACATTGTTTAGTAGTAACAGTTTCTTCGCACTTTAGCAATATGCTTGGCTAGTCTTAGCACTTGACGAGTGTAGCCATATTCGTTATCGTACCAAATGTATAGCACTATGGATTTACCATCATTGGAAACTTGTGTTGCTGGACTATCATAAATAGAAGGGCAACTATCGCCAACGATATCAGACGACACGAGTTCGTTATTTACTGAAAATCGAATTTGTTCTACCAATTCAGATTCAAATGCAGCATCGTGCATTAAATTATTAATGTCTTCTAAGTTCGTTTCCTTTTCTACCGTTAAATTGAGAATAGCTAAGGAACCATTTGGTATTGGTACACGAATAGCACTAGAGGTGAGTTTACCATCTAGAGAAGGAATAGCTTTTGTAACAGCTATACCTGCGCCAGTTTCTGTAATTACCATATTTAAAGCAGCAGCACGTCCACGACGATACTTACTGTGCATATTGTCTACTAAGTTTTGGTCGTTGGTATAGGCGTGAATAGTTTCAAGGTGACCTTTTACTACACCCAATTGCTTTTCTACAACCTCCAAGATAGGAGTGATGGCATTAGTGGTACATGAGGCTGCTGAAAATATAGAAGTATTGTCAACATCTACTTTATGATTTACTCCAAAAACAATATTTGAAACACCTTTTCCTGGAGCAGTCAATAATACTTTAGCGACACCTTTAGATTTGAGATGTAGACTTAAAGCCTTTTTATCTCTAAATACACCCGTATTATCTATCACTAAAGCATCTTGAATGCCATAGTCAGTATAGTCTATGGTGTCAGGGCTTTTTGCGGCTATCATATTTACAGTACGTCCGTTAATTATGAGAGCTTTGTTTTCAAAATCTTCTTTGACTGTTCCAGTAAAAACACCGTGAATAGAATCCGTACGAAGTAAAGAAGCTCTTTTAGAAATATCTTTTTCAGAATTGCTGCGAGTGACAATTGCTCTTAATCTCAATTGATCACCAGCATTATCTTGTAAAAACAACTCTCTAGCAACCAATCTACCAATACGACCAAAACCATAAAGAATAACATCTTTTGGTGCTAAGTTATTTTCATCCTTAATGAATGCTGACAATTTATTCTTAACGAAGTCATTAATTTTATCGTTTGAGGAACCTTCTTTATTCCATTCATAAGCTAACTTTCCTAAATCTATCTTGGCATTTTTAATACCCAACTCAAGTATGGCTTTGGCTAGAGATAGGGTTTGATGAACGCTAATATCCTGCTTGACAAATTTAGCAGCATAATCATGGAGGTTTAAGATTTCACTTTTGGTGATGTGTGTCATTCTATTTCTGAACATGACTAATTCTGTAGCATGTTCTAGAATTAAACGGCTCACTACATTAGATAGCTCTGATGTAGTCTTTTCTTTATCTATCCAAAGTGATAGTTCGTTATCGTAATTTTCAGTTTTCATATTGAGGTGTAAGGAATGTTAGTTAGTTTCGGCAAATTTACAGATTTGATATTCACAAGCAATAAAATTTTACTAAAATGAAAAGTGTACAAAATACGATTGTATTACGTAAATTTGAGGCATGAATATCCAATTTCATAAATATCAAGGTGCGGGTAATGATTTCATAATCATCGATAATAGAAGCTTATTTTTTGACCATTTTAATCATAAATTTATACAAATCTTGTGCGATAGAAAGTTGGGTATTGGTGCTGATGGACTTATCTTATTGCAGGATGTCACAAATTATGACTTTGAGATGTTGTATTACAATGCCGACGGTCATTTGGGCTCTATGTGTGGCAATGGAGGTAGATGTGTCGTTGACTTTGCTAAACAAATGAATATTTTCGAAAAAGAATGTCATTTTTTGGCTTGCGATGGTCCTCATTTGGCCAATTGGACTAGCTCTAACGTTTCTTTAAGTATGCAAAATGTAGAAGATATAGAAAGTGGTGAGGATTACTTTTTTCTAGATACAGGTTCTCCACATTATGTCAAATTCATTAAAGATATAGAATCTATAAATGTATTTGAAGAAGGTCAGAAAATACGTTACAATGAACGATTTAAAAATGGTGGTACTAATGTAAATTTTGTTCAGATAAAAGATCAGAAACTTTATATTAGAACTTATGAAAGAGGAGTTGAAGATGAAACCTTGGCTTGTGGTACGGGTGTCGTTGCTTCTGTACTATCGGCATATGAAGCCAAGTTGATTTCTAATAACTCGGTTGAAGTAATAGCTTTGGGCGGTGATTTAAAAGTAAATTTTGAGAAAAAAGACCATTATCATAGCATAGATTTAGTAGGTCCTTACAATTGTGTATTCAAAGGTGAATTAAAATGTTAGTAGGCGAAAACATAAGGTTAAGGGCTCTAGAGCCAGAGGATTTAGATTTGTTTTACAAATGGGAAAACGACTCTAGTATATGGAAGATAAGCCAAACTTATAAGCCCTTTTCAAGGCATCTTTTAAAACGTTTTTTAGAAAATGCTCATCAAGATATTTTTACGGTTAAGCAGTTGCGTTTAATGATTGAAAGGGAAGGAGTTGCTATAGGAACGATTGATTTATTTGATTATGAGCCTATGCATGCCCGAGCTGGTTTAGGAATTTGGATAGTGCAAGAGTCCAATAGAAGACAAGGTTACGCCAAGGAAGCTCTAAGGCTTATCATAGAATACGCCTTTTTTAAATTACAACTCAATCAGTTATATTGTAATATTTCTGCCAATAATCAAGCTAGTATTAATTTGTTCAGTGCTTTAGACTTTGTGCTTATTGGTGTTAAGAAAAAATGGAATAAGTCGTCAAATGGTTGGGAAGATGAATTGATGTTTCAGTTGTTGTGCGAATAATCTACATATCCATATTGATTACTTTAGTAGGATGTACTTCTAGGATAGAGCCTTACACCACTTATCTCAATCACCACGATACAGTTGCTTATGTTGGCAAGGAGAGTTGTATGGCTTGTCATTACGATATTTATCAAACGTATATACAAACAGGAATGGGACAGTCTATGTCCTTAGCTACGCCAGAAAATAGTGAAGCTATTTTTACTGAGAATTCCATACTTACAGATACATTTAATCACTTTCTTTACCATCCTTTTTGGAAAGATAGTGTACTGAAAATAAAGGAGTTACACGATTATGGTGAACGTATAGAAGATGTAGATTTTATTATTGGTTCAGGACACCATACCAATTCACATTTGTGGGAAGATGGGGGTTATGTTCATCAGATGCCCTTTACCTATTATACCCAAGATGGTCATTTGGATTTCCCTCCGGGTTTTGAAGATGGATACAATAGCCGTTTCTCTAGGAAAATAGGATTAGAATGTATGAGTTGTCATAATGCTACTCCAGATTTTGTTTTGGGTTCAGAGAATAAATACCATAGTGTATCTCAAGGGATAGATTGTGAGCGTTGTCACGGGCCGGGAGAATTACATGTTCAGCGTATGCTAAACGGCGAATTGGTAGATACTTCAACTGACATTGACTACTCTATTGTTAATCCTAAAAAACTGTCTTTAGAAGCACAATTTCAAATTTGTATGCGTTGTCATTTACAGGGTAATACCGTACTTTCAGAAGGCAAAAGCTTTTTAGACTTTAAACCGGGTATGGACTTGTCTGAAGTAATGACTGTATTTATGCCGAGGTATGAAGACGATAATACCTTCATAATGGCATCGCACGTAGATAGACTCAAACAAAGTGCTTGTTTTACCAATTCTGAAATGAATTGTATTACTTGCCACAATCCACATCATTCCGTACAAAAGGAGAGTTCTAACTTTTTTAATGATAAGTGTTTGTCTTGTCACGACGATTGCAAAGATGAATTTAGAGAGAATGATAATTGTATAGCTTGTCATATGCCTTCATCTAGTACAATTGATATCCCTCACGTTAGTATACATGATCATAAAATTGGCATACATAATACTGAGGATACAATAGTGACAAAAGGCAAATTCATCGGTTTAGAGGCTGTAAATAACGCCAATCCATCTAGATTAATACGAGCTAAGGCCTATTTGTATCAGTATGAAAAATTCGATGCACAACCTTATTTATTAGACTCTGCTTTAAACCTTTTGAATAGTATAGCATTAGAAAAATCTTATAAAGAACGAATACATCTGTATTTCTTGAAGCAAGACGATATAGCTATCCTGAATATTTGTAATTCTTTGGAAGATTTGAGTCTAGATAAAATGTCCTACGATAATAGCGATGCTTGGACTGCCTATCGCATTGCTCAAGCTCATCAAAATCAAGAGTTAGGAATTAGTCAAACTCTTTTCTACTATCAAAAAGCGGTAGAGTTAGCACCCTATGTTTTGGATTTTCGTTTAAAGTTAGCCGATATGTATTCGAACATCAATTCATTTACATTAGCTGAGAAAGAATACCGAACACTTTTAGCTCAGTTTTCTAAACACGAAAGTGCTTGGTGTAATTTAGGATATGTTTTGCTAAAACAAGGTCAAAACCAATCGGCGATGGAATGCTATGACAAAGCCTTACAGTTGAATCCTCAACACATACAATCCTTACTCAACAAGGCAAGTTTACTGATTTTAGAAGGTGATTTTAACAGAGGAAAGTTATATTTGAAACGAATTTTAGATATAGAGCCTAACAACAGCAAAGCGGTATATCTATTGAGCACAATTTAATGAGAAAAAAGAAAAGTTTTTTTAAGAAATTTATTTGGAGCTTAGTAGGGGTTCTGTTTTTGAGTGGTGCTATTACAGCTTCTGTTTTTTATGGTAGAATTTACCAGTCTAATGTTTCTTTAGACTACCAAAAAGAAGTTTTTATCTATATACCTACTGGTGCAAGTTTTGAAGATGTCCTACAACAACTTACTGTTGAGGGAATTATTATTAGTTCATCATCATTTCGTTGGATTTCAGAAAGAAAGCATTACACCAAAAACATCAAATCGGGGCGATATCTACTTCAAGATGGTATGAACAATAATGAGTTGGTCAATTTATTACGTTCTGGTCGTCAAACCCCAGTCAATGTGGTTTTTAATAATGTTCGTACTAAAGAAGAATTTGCTGGTAAAATAGCCCATCAGATAGAATTAGATTCAGTGCAAATTTTAGAGGCCATGCTAGATACGACCTTTTTAAACCCCTTAGGTCTTGATGCTTTTACTGTTAGCAGTTTGTTTATTCCCAACACCTATGAGTTTTATTGGAATACTACCGTAACAAGTTTTTTATCTCGTATGGTAGCAGAGCACCATCATTTTTGGAA
>CAJWHN010000040.1 GCA_913041085.1 uncultured Flavobacteriales bacterium
CTCCGATCTCGCGCCCCCCAGACGCGCACTTTAACCGGACTAAGCTACATCCCGAAATTAAAACTTAATTGTGTCGAATATCAATTCAAACAAACACCAAATTGTTTTAACTTTGCAAAAATAAAATTCCATTCATTATCCACAATGAAAAAGTATCTTTTATCACTTGCCTTATGTTTGTTTTCATTGACCAATTTTGCTCAGAATAAATACACGCTTAGCGGTTACGTCAAAGACAATGAAACCGGAGAATACCTTATTGGAGCTACCATTTACCTCAAGGAAAATTTAAAAGGTGTATCAACCAACCAATACGGCTTTTATTCGCTAACTGTTGATGAAGGAAGCTACACCATAGATTATTCATTTTTGGGACTAACTAGCCAACAAAAACAAATCAAACTAGATAAAGACATTAGAATCAATGTTGCACTTGAACCCAATGCCATCGTCACCTCAGAAGTAGTTATAGAATCCGAAGGAGCCGATAAAAACGTGCAGTCAACTAACATGAGTCAGGTAAAAATAGACGTTAAAAACATCAAAAAATTACCTGCTTTTATGGGAGAAGTAGATGTTCTTAAAACTATTCAACTTTTACCTGGGGTGCAATCTTCTGGCGAAGGTAGTTCTGGCTTTTATGTACGTGGTGGTGGCCCTGACCAAAATCTTATTTTATTGGATGAAGCTACTGTTTATAACGCCTCTCACCTGTTTGGTTTTTTCTCGGTATTCAATGCAGATGCTATTAAGGATATCAATCTTATAAAAGGTGGTATGCCTGCCCAATATGGTGGTCGTTTAGCATCAGTACTAGACATCTCTATGAAAGAAGGAAACAGCAAAAAGTATGAAGTCGATGGTGGTATAGGTCTTATTTCATCAAAACTTACCTTACAAGGGCCTATCAAAAAAGACACCAGTTCATTTATCCTTTCTGGTCGAAGAACTTATATAGATGTATTGGTAAACCCTCTCATTAACGATACCTCAGCATTTAAAGGAACAGGCTATTACTTTTTTGACTTAACCTCCAAAGTAAATTATAGAATTTCTGATAAGGATAGACTCTTTTTGAGTGGTTACTTTGGCAGAGATGTATTTACTTTCAGAAATGCTGACCGAGGCTTTAAATTCGATATCCCCTGGGGAAATGCCACAGCATCTATGCGTTGGAATCACTTATTTAACGATAGGTTATTTGTCAATACATCGGTCATATTTAGTGATTATCAGTTCTCTTTCGGAGCAGAACAAAATGACTTTGAATTTAAACTCAATTCGAGTATTACCGATTGGAATACAAAAATTGATTTTTCTTATCTACCCAACTACAAACACAATATAAAATTCGGTTCTCACTTTACCTACCATACTTTTATACCTGGTAGTGTAACAGGGCGCTCTGGCGAGGTAGTTTTCGAACCTGAATCCATTTTCAAGCAGTATTCCAACGAAGGAGCACTTTATGTATCTGATGATATTGAAGTTAATGAAGATTTAAAAATTCACGCTGGACTTCGCTACAGTAGTTTTCAGTTTGGTGGCCCAATAACTGTACGAAACTACTTCAAAAATGAATTGACTGGTGATACTGCCAATCATCACAGACATTTGGAGCCTCGCCTTTCCATAAGGTATAAATTGAATAAAAGCAGTTCGGTTAAAGCCTCATACACTCAAAATTACCAATATATTCATCTAGCATCATTGTCTAGTGTTTCTTTACCTACTGATTTATGGGTACCTAGCACCAAAATTGTAAAACCACAATATGGCAGACAATTTGCAGTCGGTTTATTTAAAAATTGGAAGGACAACAAATGGGAAACTTCCATTGAAGCCTACCATAAAAAGATGGATAACCTCATAGAATACAAAGAAGGAGCATTACCTGAAGACAATACCAATACAGCCTCTGACGAATCCTTTACATTTGGTAATGGTGAGTCTTACGGATTGGAGTTTTTTATCAAACGAAGATTAGGAAAAACCACTGGCTGGCTAGGTTATACCATTTCAAAAACAACACGTTACTTTGAAGAATTAAATAATGGTATTGGCTTCCCTGCCAAGTACGACCGAACGCACGATTTATCCTTAACAACAACTCACGAGTTAAATGAAAATTGGGTGCTATCGGCTGTTTTTGTTTATGCTACAGGAAACACATTAACTCCAGCTCTTGACAGATACATTATCGATGGGGATATTTATACGGAATTTACCGATAGAAACAGCTATAGAATGCCAGCCTATCACCGCATGGATTTGTCAGCAACTTACACTAGAAATAAAGCTAACAAACGTTTTAACTCCTCGTGGAATTTTTCTATTTACAATGTTTATAATAGAGCCAACCCCTACTTCATTTATTTCGATGTTGAAGGCGATGGAAATTTAACAGATGGTGGTTTAGAGCCTAAGGCTTTTCAGATATCCATATTCCCAATTATACCATCTGTGGCTTGGAATTTTAATTTTTAATTCAATATGAAAAAGTTAATCTATTACATATTTCCACTTTTACTACTTAGCAGTTGCGAAAAGTTTTTTGAATTTGAACAAGAAGTTGGTTTTTCTCAAGAAACTACAGAAACTAAAATTGTTGTTCAGTCCGTCATTCAAACGGGCTATCCAGCCTATGCTATCGTAACAAAAACTCAACCTTATTTCTCAGCAGTAACTGACGAAACTATAAACGAACTATTCGTTACTAATGCAAACATTCAAGTATCCAATGCTGAAGGACAAAGTGTAGAACTTGTTAATATAAACGATATTCCTGCATTTGGCATACAAGAAGTTGATGCAACCTTAGATTCTATAGCAGCTTTATTTCCTGGTTTTTACATTGAGTGGCCCTTCGATATCATCTTATCACCCCCCTACAATACTATAGCCAAGTCAGGAGAGCGTTTTAATATGACAGTTGTCGTTGATGGCGACTCTATTCTTGCCACAACTACTATTCCTAATGAACATCTTATGGATAGCTTATGGTTTGAAATTGACGAGTTAGCACCACGACCCAATCTAGGTAATTTTTGGTTCCACTATTCAGACCCTGATACTTTAGGCAATACCATAATGATAGAACACAAACGCCTAGCTCACACTAAAGAAGTTTTTTGGGGTAACAATCCACCAGAGGGAACAATGCCTAATTCTTTTACCGTCAAGCAAACTAGCGACCCTCTTTTTGCTAAGGCACTTTGGGGTTTTGTCAGAAATGATTTTGAAGGTCTTAACGGCACTGCTTTCGATACTTATTTTCAAAGGGGTAATTTAAGCTCTACACTTACAGCAACTTTTGATGAGGTAATATTCGAACAAGAAGAAGAAGGCTATTTCAAAGCTGGACAAACTCTACCAGAACACGATAAAACTGTTTACCCCGACACTGTATTGGTGAGAATGAGTCAGATAGATAATAACTCCTATTTATTTTGGCGTTCTGTAGACTATCAAGCTAGTAGTAATGGCAATCCTTTTGCAGAACCCATCAACTTGCAATCGAATGTTTCTAACGAATATGGTGTATTCTATGGACAGGCTGCTGTATACTACAAACTTATTGCCAAAGAAGACACCACATATATTGAAAGATACTACCCACTTATCACAGAAATATTATAAATTTACAAGCTAAATATTTACCATTAAAACACCCTCTTTATGTCGGAAGAAAAAGAAAACATTGAAGTCTTAATTATCGGCTCTGGACCTGCGGGATATACTGCTGCTATATATGCCGCTCGTGCTGATTTGAAACCTGTTGTAATACAAGGATTACAACCTGGTGGACAGCTAACAACCACCACTGAGGTGGATAACTATCCTGGTTATCCAAACGGTGTTGATGGCACTAAAATGATGGAAGACTTCAAAGCTCAGGCCGAACGTTTTGATACCGATACTCGCTGGGGAATGGTCACTAAAGTGGATTTGTCTGAAAGACCATTTAAAGTGGAGATTGATGGCGACAAAAATGTGTTAGCACAAACTGTGATTATTGCAACTGGAGCTTCTGCCAAATGGCTTGGCATTCCTGATGAAGAAAGACTAAATGGTTTTGGTGTTTCTGCCTGTGCCGTTTGTGATGGTTTTTTCTACAAAGGTCAAGAGGTTGTGGTAGTTGGTGCTGGTGATACAGCAGCTGAAGAAGCTACCTACTTAGCTAAGTTATGTACTAAGGTAACTATGTTGGTTCGAAGAGACGAAATGAGAGCCTCTAAAGCTATGCAGAAAAGAGTGTTTAACACGGATAACATTACGGTACTTTTCAACCATGAAACTAAAAGCATTAATGGTGAAAAAGGTGTTGAAAGTGTAACTGCTTATAACAACCAAACTAAAGAAGAAACGGTTATTCCTGCAACTGGCTTTTTTGTAGCCATCGGACACAAACCAAACACCGACCTATTCAAAGGTCAATTGGATATGGACGATAACGGTTATTTGATAGTCGAAGCTGGAACATCTAAAACAAAGATAGATGGTGTTTTTGCAGCTGGTGATGTCGCTGACCATGTATACCGTCAAGCCGTAACTTCTGCAGGAACTGGCTGTATGGCAGCACTAGATGCAGAGCGTTTTTTAGCTGCTCAAGTATAAATTTCTAGTCGGTAATTTTAAAATCTGAATTCCAAAGTTTAAATTCAGCAATCTCAGGCTTACTAAAAGGTATATCCCAATATCCTTTGTAATTAATATAGCTCGGAATAAGTTTGTCCTGAGCATAACCCATCTCGACATCTACTGTCACGTTCAAATCAATAAGCCAATAATCGTATTGCATAATATATTTTCTGTACACTACATTGAAGTTGTTTCTATCAAAGTAAGAGACTAACTCTCGAATAAGAACTTCTTCTTGCTCATCTTGGCTAAGGTCACTTTTCATACGACACACAAACTCATAACACTCCAATGTATCTTTGTAGGTCTTTTTAGAAATGATGTAATCGTAGTATTTTTGCATGGACTCGTCAAAAACAGCAAGTTTTTCTTTTTTACTGCCTGATTTCTCTACTTCTACAGAACCCGGATTAAAAATGATGACTTTAGCATCTCTTTCATTTCTTTCGTTTTGGCTATAACCGTCATTTGACTCCTCTTTTGAGCTGTATTTACTTACCTCCAAAGTATCTTTTGGGAAAAAAATGTAGTCAAAAAATTCTGGTGTATAGTATCGGTATTTACCTCGTCTATTGTAAATTCTTCCATCATTAAACGAAGAATCTACTTTAACCACAAGCTTATTATCTGCCACCTCATAATGCCCTTGACGGTATAAAAATCCAACCGAATTATTCTTGACGTCAAAAACCTCCAATTCGCTAGTGTATTGATGAGGATAATATCGTAAGTTTTTAAATCCTAGATAAAAGCTAGTATCGGACTTAACGTAGCCCACAAAATCTTCGACACTAAAACCAGCACTAACCGCCGAAACCATTACAGAATCCAACATAACAGATTTGACAATGCCATCTTGTGCCAAGAGGACTGAGCTATACAGTAAAAAAAGAATACAAAACCACTTTCTCATAAAACAAAACTATATAAAAAAAAGCTGCCCACGAGGGGCAGCAGGTAGTAATTCATAAGCCGGATTCTGTTCTCTTTCGAGCTTCATCATTTATCTACGCTAGCTATTACTAACTAGCTTGAGCTGCCTACCCCCCGAGATTGAACGAGCAGTCCCTGTTCTCGGTATACGTGACATTGCACCGCATAGAGTTTACCTGGTTTCACTACAGCCGAACTGTACTTGCTTTCTGTTGCACTGGTCCTCACCTTACGGTGGACGGATGTTATCCGCTATGCTGCTCTATGGTGTCCGGACTTTCCTCTTAAAGTTATAAGCGATGAAGTCCATTACTACTTTGGCAAAAGTAAAAAATACTATCTTAGTACAATGAAAAAAGTGATTTATACAAAAAATGCACCTAAGGCTATAGGTCCATATAGTCAAGCTATACTATCCAACAACACCTTATACACCTCGGGTCAAATTGCTATAAATCCTATAAGTGGCGATTTGATAATGGATTCTATTACAAATGAAACCCACCAAGTAATGAAAAATCTACAAGCAGTTTTAGAAGCTGCTGAAATGAATTTTTCCCATGTTTTGAAGTGTACTATCTTTTTAAAAGATATGAGTCAATATTCAGATATCAATTCAGTATATGCAGAGTACTTCGACGAAAACCCTCCAGCAAGAGAGGCTGTTCAAGTCAGTGTATTACCCAAAAATGTAAATGTGGAAATATCTCTAATAGCTCATAAATTATGAAAAGAAGACAAGCCTTAAAATCGTTCATTAGTGCCTCTATCCTACCCTTTTTGCCCTTCAAACAGTTGTTTGCTCAAGAAGAATGCATTACCACAGATGATATACTAGGCCCTTATTTCATAGAAGGAGCACCAAACATTAGTAATATAGCTCCTGCTGTTAGTGAAGTGCCGCGATTATACATAACTGGTACTGTTTATGCTAACGATTGTGTAACGCCAGTCCCAAATGCTCTAATAGATGTATGGCAAGCCAATAATGATGGTGCATATGAAGATATAGACTATAGAGGTAAAATCTATACTGACGATGCTGGTAATTACGCTTTTGAAAGCATTCAACCCGGTAAATACTTAAACGGAAGTTATTACCGACCAAGTCACATACATTACAAGGTACTCTATAAAAACAATCCTGAATTTGTCACCCAATTGTACTTTGAAGGTGATACCTCCATAGACATTGACCCTTGGGCTTCTGACCCCTCGGCAGTAGATAGAATCATCCCTTTGACTGTTGATGACAATTCAAATTTAAATGGTGTTTTTGATATTTATCTTGACGTTGATATAGCAACAGTAAATACCATAGACTACAATAGAAACGATATTGCTAGTAAGATACTATCCATTGCCCCTAATCCCATTGTAGAAAATTTTGAACTTAGTTTTTACTGCAACATTAAGTCGGAAGTTAGTATTGACATATGCGATGTTATGGGGCGTAAAGCAACAACTTTGTATCAAAGTAGCTGCAACAAACAATTGAATCAAATACAATTAAAAAAGCCTAATCTAAAAGCTGGGCTTTATATTATTCGTTTAGCTGTTGACGGAAGAAAGGTAGATGCTAAAAGAGTACTTATTCCTTAAATCAGTACTCCACCCTTACGTGGTGTATGCTCTGTAATTTCTTTTTAAACAATTTCTTTATCTGTGTAATGGATTTCATAGTAATATCGGCATTCACAAATTGTTCGTTGTCTATTTGAGTATTGATGATACTCTCCACTAACTTATCGATATTTTCTAAAGTTGGTGACTTTAAACTCCTAGCAGCAGCTTCCACTGAGTCAGCCATCATCAGAACAGCAGTTTCTTTGGAGAAAGGTTTAGGACCAGGATAAGTAAACTTTTCTGCAGCCTCAATCTCATCAGTAAAACTCGCTACATACTGCTTATAAAAATAGCCAACCATAGTAGTACCATGATGTGTTCGTATAAAGTCTATCAGTTCATCGGGTAATTTATTTTCTTTAGCTAAACTAATGCCATTTTTTACGTGCTTAATAATGACGTCAGCACTTTCCTCAAAACTCAAATCATCGTGGGGGTTTATTCCAGAAATTTGATTTTCTATAAAAAATTGAGGATTCTTCATTTTACCAATATCGTGATATAAAGCACCAGCTCGTACCAACAAAGCATTACCTCCAATTTTAAGAATTCCTTCTTCGGCTAGATTAGCAACTTGTATAGAGTGTTGAAACGTACCGGGTGATTTTTGAGCCAATTCTCTCAATAAAGGGCTATTCGTGTCTGACAATTCTAACAGTGACATATCAGATACCAAAGAGAAAGTTTTTTCAAAGGCAAATATCAAAGGATAAGCAAATAAGGTTAGAGCACCATTACCAGCAAACCAAACAAAATTCATCCAATCGATATTATCAACGCTACCCTCTTGAGTGAGTGCCATAGCGAAATAAGCAACAAAATAAATAGCAATGATTTTAGCGGCAGAAACAAAGAGCTGAGCTCGTTTGTACATCTGTAAAACTGATAAAATAGATACAATTCCAGCCATTAACTGCAGATAGATAAACTCAAAGCTATTGGGCACAATAAAGCCAATAATGATTATAGCTATTAAGTGGGTAAACAAAGCTAAACGTGTATCAAAAAAGGCTTTCATAATGATGGGCAACAAGCAGAAAGGCATTAAAAAGATAAGCTTGTTACTTGCCATTAAAGAAAGAGAACCCATCAATACCATTAAGACAATAAGAGTAAGAATAAAAGAGATTTTCTTATTATCGTTGAATACCTCAATCCTAAATTGTTTGAGGAATAAGTATAAAATCAAAAAAGCAACTAATACTAATAAGGACTGTCCTAAACTAAGCCAGTTTTCTGAACCGTCTTGCCAATTTTCACCTTCATAACGCTGTCGATAAGATTCTAATTCTTGAAAATTACTTTCAGTAACTAATTCACCTTGTGAGATAATTACCTCGCCACGTTGAACCATACCTAAGCCCTTAGAAATGGCTTTCAGTTCACTATCCAACATTTTAGTTGTAGCATCTTCGTCATAAAAGACATTTTGCTTGAGCATTTCTAATATCAAAGGTGCTAAGAAATTGGATTCTTCCTCGGAAATATTTTTTAGCTCATAAGCCTTTTTGGAAGCTGTTTCTATGGTGTACAACTCTCCCAAAGGAACGAGCTCACCAATATTTTCTTTCATTACAATAAGTTCATAATCGGCTTCCTTAAATTCAATATCATCAACCATTTGAATGATACCAGTTGTGTACAAGTCTTTAAGAACCTTCAAACCATAATCGGCTAATTTTTCCTTCTTTGTTTTATTCTTCTTCTTTTTATTGAGATTAAAAAAGGTAAAACGAGCATCTTTAGACACCTTTTTATCAGTAGACCATTTTTGCTCAAAATTAGATATAAATTCTTCGGCTTTAATATCATATACCGATTCGTCCAATACAAAAGTTAGCTTGATGTTTTTACGCAGTTGCTCTTGCTCATCAACCAACTGTTCGTTTGATTTGTAAACAGGGAAATCGTAAGGAGCGATTAAGGTTTCGTGCATCCAAGGTTTGCCCTTTTGAAACTCAAACTTAAAAGATGCTTTGTTAGGAAACATCCAGACAATAAGAATAGTTGCCAGAAGAAAAAGAACAACTTTTTGAATTTTATAGTAATTATTCCTTATTTCAAAAGGGAAGTTAAATCGCATATCGCCGACTAAAATACCAATAAATAACAAGTTTACAAACCTACTTTACTACATCATTTTATTTAACTTCGCAGCTTAGTATCCAAAAATTAAAAATCATTATGAAAGAAGTAGTTATTGTATCGGCCGTAAGAACTCCAATGGGAAGTTTTGGAGGTAGTTTATCAAGTGTTTCTGCTACAACATTAGGAGGCGTAGCCATAAAAGGTGCATTAGAAAAAGTCAGCCTATCAGCAGATAAGGTTGATGAAGTTTATATGGGTAATGTACTCCAAGCCAACTTAGGTCAAGCTCCAGCACGACAAGCCGCTATGGCCGCTGGTCTTACTCAAGAAGTACCTTGCACAACGATTAACAAAGTATGTTCTTCAGGTATGAAATCCATTATGTTAGCCGCACAAAGTATAATGTGTGGTGATAACGATATCGTCATAGCTGGTGGTATGGAAAATATGTCTAGCGTACCTCATTACTTCGCTAAAGGAAGAAATGGTCAGAAGCTAGGAGATATGAAGTTAATAGATGGCTTAGTAAAAGACGGACTAACGGACGTTTACAATAAAGTACACATGGGAAATTGTGCCGAATTGTGTGCTAAAGAGATGAACTTTAGTAGAGAACAACAAGATGCCTTTGCTATTGAATCGTACAACAGAAGTGCTAGTGCATGGGAAAATGGCAAGTTTAAAGACGAAGTCGTTCCTGTACCAGTACCTCAAAGACGAGGAGATGACCTCATCGTTTCAGAAGATGAAGAATACAAAAATGTGAAGATGGATAAAATTCCTAATTTACGCCCTGTATTCGATAAAGATGGTACAGTAACTGCAGCCAATGCATCGACCCTAAATGATGGTGCCGCTGCTTTATTACTTATGAGTGCCGAAAAGGCTAAAGAATTAGGTCTAAAACCTTTAGCTAAAATACGTAGCTATGCCGATGCCGCTCATCAAGCAGAATGGTTCACTACTGCTCCTGCTAAAGCCTTACCAATTGCCTTAGATAAGGCCAATCTATCTACTGGCGATGTAGATTACTTCGAATTAAACGAAGCCTTTTCTGTGGTAGGACTAGCCAACATAGAAAAATTAGAGCTTGACGCCACTAAGGTAAACGTCAATGGTGGTGCAGTATCTTTGGGACACCCACTAGGATGCTCAGGAGCACGAATAATCGTTACTCTATTGCATGTTCTTCAACAAAACGGTGCTAAAGTCGGAGCAGCAGGAATTTGCAACGGTGGTGGCGGTGCATCTGCTTTGGTTATAGAAATGATTTAAACGCCAAAGAATTAATACTAAAAGCTCACTTTCATAAGTGGGCTTTTTTTTTACTTTTGTCTTAGATGAAATACGGAATTTCAGAATTAGCAATAGTACCTATACGTGCCGAAGCATCCGACAAAGCAGAGATGGTCAATCAAGTTCTCTTTGGCGAACATTTCAAAGTATTAGAATCTCGAGTAAAATGGAGCAAAATACGTTTAGCACACGACAAATACGAAGGTTGGATTTGCAATAAACAGTGGTCAGAAATAGACAAAAATACCTACGAGGAACTTGAACGTCATGACCCCACCCTAACTACCGAATTATTAGATATGGTAGTTAAAGATACCCATCAAACTGTTCCTTTGGGTAGTACACTCCCATTTCACCAAGAACATCAGTTTCAAATAAACGATAATGTCTACAGTCATCAAGGAGAAAGCACAACAGGCTATAAAGACAAAGCTATGATTGTGGATAACGCTATACTATACCTCAACACACCTTATCTGTGGGGTGGCAGAACACCTTTTGGAATTGATTGCTCTGGTTTTACACAGATGATTTACCGTTTAAATGGTAAAGAAATACCTAGAGATGCATACCAACAAGCAGAGATCGGAACAACACTTAGTTTCATTGAAGAATCAGAAGCTGGTGATTTAGCCTTTTTCGATAACAACGAAGGCAAAATTATTCACGTTGGCATCATCTTAGAGAATAACTTCATTATTCACGCCTCTGGAAAAGTGCGCATAGACCGACTCGACCAACAAGGCATCTTCAACGCCGAAGAACGCAAACATACCCACAAACTCAGGCTAATTAAAAGTATTCTATAATTTCTTGGGTTTTTATACAATAAATTGAACACTCAATTTGTTAATATCAAAAATCAATAATTATGAAGAAATTAACCATTTTTGCTTATCTGGTTTTAGGAGGTGTTCTCTTTCAGATAACACAAGCATTTATAGATAACAAGGTATTCGCAAACACATCATTTTTTGTAACTACCAAAAACAAATCTAATACACAAACAGATTTCACTTATGCCGCCGAAAAATCTCTTGAGGCAGTCGTACACATCAAATCCAAAATTATGGAAGATGAATACTACCGATATTATCACCCTTTTTTTGGTCAAGGCTATTACAACCAACCAACCGAGAAAGTAGCTAGTGGTTCTGGAGTCATCATATCAGAAGATGGGTATGTAGTTACGAACAAGCATGTTATTAATGAAGCTGAAGAAATAGAAGTCGTGCTCAACGATAAACGCAGTTATACTGCAGAATTATTAGGTAATGACCCTAATACCGATTTGGCATTACTAAAAATTAATGCTCAAACTTTGGAATACCTTACTTTTAGTGATTCTGATTCCATCAAAGTAGGCGAATGGGTTTTAGCAGTAGGTAATCCATTTAACCTTAACTCTACAGTTACTGCTGGTATCGTTAGTGCCAAAGCAAGAAGTATCAACATATTGAACAGAAGAAATGGCATAGAATCCTTTATACAAACCGATGCTGCCATAAATCCTGGAAATTCTGGAGGAGCTTTAGTTAATACCAATGGCGATTTAGTAGGCATTAATACAGCCATACAATCTAATACAGGTTCTTATACAGGATATGGATTTGCTATACCTGCCAACATGGTTCAGAAAGTGGTCTCTGACCTCAAAAATTATGGTGAAGTCAGACGTGCCTACATCGGCATTCATATTGCTGACATTAACCAAGAAATGGCTAAAAAACTAACTTTAAACGGCGTGGAAGGTGTTCTTGTAACTGATGTACTAAAAGATGGTGCTGCCAAAAAAGCTGGAATTGAAAGCTACGATGTTTTAATTAGCATCAATGATATCGAGGTAAATAGTGTCAGTCAATTACATGAACAAATTATTAAATTTAGTCCTGGTGACGAAATAATTTGCCAAATTAAACGCAATGGAAATTTGCAGACTATTGAGATTAAGTTAGAAAGTTGAAAAGGTGTTCATAAGGTTATAGAGATTTATTTTTATGAAAAATGTATTTTCACAAATATATAAATTCCGATTTTTTTTAAATCTTCTTTTTTAAGAAAGCTATAAGCTCTTTGACAGCTAACCCCCTGTGACTAATTTCATTTTTTTGTTGGATAGACATTTGGGCAAAACTTTCTTCAAAACCATCTGCTAAAAATATAGGGTCATATCCAAAGCCTTTATCGCCCCATTTTTCAGGAATAATCTGACCTTCTACCATTCCCTCAAATTGAAACTCTTTACCATCAATTATTAGAGAAATTATGGTGCGGAAACAGGCATCTCTGTTCTCTTGCCCTTTCATTTCGGCCAATACCTTTTGCATATTATCTTCAGCAATACATTGTTCACCAGCATAACGTGCCGAATACACCCCTGGACGACCATCTAATACATCTATTTCTAAACCAGTGTCATCAGCAAAACAATTGTAGCTATAATTGTCAAAAACATAAAAGGCTTTTTGAGCGGCATTATCTTCCAAAGTATCCGAAGTTTCAGGTAATTCTTCATGACAATTGATATCTTTCAAACTAAGAATTTCAATAGAAGAAGGTACTAGCATACGTATTTCAGCAAGCTTATTAGGGTTGTTGGTTGCAAATACTAATTTCATTTATTGATGATGATAGGGTTCGTTATTCAGAATACTAAATGCTCGGTAAACTTGTTCGGCAAAAAACGGGCGTATCATCTGATGTGAAAAAGTCATCTTGGATAA
>CAJWHN010000041.1 GCA_913041085.1 uncultured Flavobacteriales bacterium
AACTTGACTATACTTAACTCAAATAGTGGGGTAGATAATCAAACACACTGTGATAATTACACTTGGATAGATGGCAATACCTACACCACATCTAACAATACAGCTACTTTTACGCTTACCAATAGCGTAGGCTGTGATTCAATAGTTACGCTTAACTTAACTATACTTAACTCAAATAGTGGGATAGATAATCAAACACATTGTGACAACTTCACTTGGATAGATGGCAATACTTACACCATATCTAACAATACAGCTACTCATACACTTACTAATAGTGTTGGCTGTGACTCAATAGTTACGCTTAACCTAACTATACTTAACTCGAGTACCGGAATAGATAATCAAACGCACTGTGACAACTTCACTTGGATAGATGGCAATACCTACACCACATCTAACAATACGGCTACTTATACGCTTACTAACAACATAGGCTGTGATTCGATTGTAAATTTAAACCTAGATATGTTTTATTCTGTAGTTGATTCTTTTAATATACAAGCTTGTCAAACTTTTTTTTGGGAATTAAATAGTGTGACATACACAGAGTCTGGATTTTATTCGATTGATACTACAAATGAGTTTGGATGTGATTTTAAGGCTTTTCTTGATTTAAATATCTACGATACGGTGGTTGTTGAACAAGTTGAAAATTCTTGTAATAAGTTTTTTTGGACTTATAATAATCAAACATACCTGTACTCAGGAAATTATCAAACAATAATAGAAAATAATACTACGTGTGATACTATAATTAATTTATCCCTAAGTATACTAGAAACTAACTTTTTTATACCTAATACCTTTACCCCAAACTTAGATAGGAAAAATGAGGTTTTCAAAATCAGCACCTTGTATCCAGTTGAAAATTATGAAATTTGGATTTATAATAGGTGGGGTGAACAAATTTTCCACACTGATGATATAGAGGAAGGCTGGGATGGATTTTATAAAGGAAGATTATGTCAAATAGGTGTCTACGCATATAAAATTAAATATGATTGTTTTGGTGAAAATACATATAAAGTAGGTTCATTTACACTAGTAATGTAATTCCTATTCTTATGCTAAGTAAGGGATCTTTAAAATTGAATATTTCAATTAAAGTATAAAATTTTTCATCTCATTTTGAGATAGTACTCCGCTTTTTAAGATGATTTTAGAGTTTAACAACTTTGAAATAATTGTTAAATGTTTTGTTATGGCATTTAACGTAATATATTCCTGATTCTAATCCACTTAAAGAGATCATTATTTTAGTCTTGTTATTGTCTAATGATGTAGCAAGGCTAACTAATCTTACGGCATTGTCATACACTTCGGCGAAAAATAGTAATGTAAATTCTTTTAAATTTTAGTGACCCACTTAGAATAGTTAATGATATCTTCTTCATGACTATTTTCAAAAAAACTAATTAGAGTTTTTTTATCTAAATTCTGGCCTTCTGTAAGTTGTTGAATACAAGCTAAAGCTTTATTATCTCTGGATAATTTTTTATCAGAAATAAGGGCTTCATAATTAGATTTTATTTCATCAATCTTCTCAAGGATAAGTTCATGTTGATCTAATTTTAATCTAATAATTAATTCAACAATTAAGATTTTAAATTGAAAAACTACATCTAATGATAGAAAGTCTTCTTGTTGGATAAGCCTAGATATATTTATTTTGGCTAGATGTTGAGTCTTGCTTTGGCAGTAATCTCTTGACTACAAAACTCTTTATTGAAGTACTTGTAATAGCCCGTAATAGCTATCATAGCTGCGTTATCTGTGCAGTACGAAAATGGTGGAATGTATGTTTTCCATTGGTGTGATTGTTCCATTTCTGTTAATCGCATTCTTAATCCAGAGTTGGCTGATACTCCTCCAGCAATTGCTATGTCATAGATTTGAGTTTCTTTCGCGGCTTTTTCTATTTTCTTCATCAAAATATTGATGATACTGTGCTGAATAGAGGCACAAATATCCGCTAAGTTTTCTTCAATGAATTGAGGATTCTCTTTGGTTTTCTTTTGAATGAAATAGAGTATACTTGTTTTCAATCCACTAAAGCTAAAGTTAAGCCCATCGACTTTGGGTATGCCAAAAGTGAAAGCATTTGGATTTCCATCTTTAGCGTATTTATCAATTAGTGGTCCGCCAGGGTAGGGCAGTCCTAAAAGTTTTGCAGATTTGTCGAAAGCCTCGCCGGCAGCATCGTCTATGGTTTCTCCTATTAGTTCAAAATTAAGGTAATCCTTAACTCTTACTATTTGAGTATGTCCGCCAGAGACAGTAAGACATAAAAACGGAAAGTTCGGCGGGTTGCCACTACCATCTTTTTCTTTAATGAAATGAGCTAAAATGTGCCCTTGCATATGATTAACGTCAATAATCGGAATATCCAAAGCTAGGGCAAAGGATTTAGCAAAAGATACGCCGACCAAAAGTGAGCCTAGTAGCCCAGGTCCTCTAGTAAATGCTACTGCCGATATTTGATTTTTGTAGATTCCTGCTTCATTAATAGCTTGGTGAACGACAGGAATTATATTTTGCTGATGGGCTCTAGATGCCAATTCTGGCACTACACCACCATATTGTTGGTGAATTTTTTGACTACCTATGGTATTAGATAAAATTTTTCCATCTTGAATGACAGCAGCACTGGTATCATCACAAGAAGATTCTATTCCTAGTATAATAATGGGTTTACTCATCATCTAACTTGGACAGTCGATGTCCTAATTTATCTCGCTTTGTTTTGAGGTAAAACTCATTGTGTTTATTGGAGTCTATTTCAATAGCAATATTTTCTACTATTTCAAGGCCATAGCCAATGAGTCCAGATCTTTTCTTAGGATTATTACTCATGAGCTTTATTTTGTGTACATCTAATGAGCGCAGGATTTGAGCACCAACACCATAATCTCTGTAATCGGCTTTAAATCCTAAATCTTCATTAGCTTCTACAGTATCTCTACCTTGTTCTTGTAGCTTGTAAGCTTTTAGTTTATTCAACAAGCCAATACCTCTACCTTCTTGATTCATATATACAATTACTCCTTTGCCTTCTTTTTCCACCATTTGCATAGCGGCTTCTAGTTGAGGACCACAATCGCAACGGCAAGAACCAAAAATATCGCCAGTAACACATGATGAGTGAACTCTGACGAGAATAGGCTCATCTTTTTCCCATTTTCCTTTTACTAAAGCCAAATGAGTTTGGTCATTAGTGATTTGACGAAAGGCGTGTAGTTTGAAATTTCCCATTTCAGTAGGCAAGTCAACATCTATTTGTTTTTCAATAAGGCTTTCATTTTTTATTCTAAAAGCAATCAAATCCTTAATGGTAACTATTTTAAGTTGATGTTTTTTAGCAATGACTTGAAGTTCAGGCATTCTTGCCATAGAACCGTCTTCATTCATAATTTCAACGATAACACCAGCTGGATAGAGACCAGCCAATCGGGCTAAATCTATAGCAGCTTCGGTATGTCCTGCTCTTCTAAGAACGCCACCTTTTCTAGCTTTTAAAGGAAAAATGTGTCCGGGTTTGCCTAATTCACTAGCTCTAGTTTTAGGATTTACTAAGGCTTGAATGGTTTTTGCTCTGTCACTAGCAGAAATACCCGTGGTACACCCATGACCGATAAGGTCTACTGATACGGTAAAAGGGGTTTCGTATTCGGCTGTATTTTTACCCACCATTAAATCAAGTTCCAATTCTTCACAGCGGTCTTCAATTAATGGAGCGCAAATAAGACCACGACCATGCGTAGCCATGAAGTTTATCATTTCAGGAGTAACTTTATTAGCAGCAGCTAAAAAGTCACCTTCATTCTCTCTATCTTCATCATCGACAACAATAACAATTTTACCTGCTTTGATGTCTTCAATAGCTTCTTCTATTGTGTTTAGCATCCGGTTTTATTTTGGTGCAAAGATAAGCTATTAGAGAGTAAGAAACAGACTGAAATTAGTCTGTTTTTCTTGTCCAACTAGAGGTCTTACCTATAAACGGTATACTGATTAGATAACCTTCAAGTTCAAGAGTGTTTTCGTCTACTAGTGTGGCAGTTCCTCCGTATGTTTTACCATTTGAAGGTTTATATATTCTTCCATCTTCCCAGACATTATTTCCTTTAAATACAAAACCTTGCATTATTTTCAAACCCAAGCGTTTTCTACTTCTTAATTTTTCTTCTGGATTTTCTATATCTAACTTTGGCTTACCGTTACTTTCATTAGGTTCTTTCATCCATGTAGTTTTTCCCGAAAAAGTTTTCCCATCTAAAAATATAGTTACAACAGCTTCTTTATCAGAAGTATACCATTCACCAAGAATAGCATCTGATTGAGCAAAAGTTGTTATACTAAATAATAGTCCAAATAATAAAGTTATTGTTTTCATAGTGTACTTGTTTTTTGAGCAAGGTAATCATTTTTTGAATCCTATAGGCATAAAAAAAAGCTACCCGAGTATTTCTACTCGGGTAGCCCCTTAAAGCCATGAAAAAACTTACTTCCCTCTCCCTAATGGGAACAACAAAGATATATAAACTTTTTAATTTTTAAAACGACATTTACTTTTTTTTAAAAAATATATAAATCGTGTTTTTTAGTATTTTTAATATGAACTAATACTCTAGCTTCTGTGCATACTTCCTGATTTTCATCAATAGCATTTACATCGTGCCATGCTTCGTATTTGCCATCAGATTTTAAGCTAGCAATGGCATTTTTAATATCATTTTCTGTAAGACTAAATGCTATTTCAAGATTTGACGTAGCAGCTTTACGGTATCTGATTTCCACTTTTTTTATCCAAACTTCCATTGGTATGCCTTTTGTGCTAAATATTTGCCAGTACATAACTGCATAGTAAGGATCAATAGCGCTAAATATAGTACCGCCGAAAATAGCTTTTTGTAGATTTTTATTCAGCCAAGAATATTTGACCTCCACTTTTAGATTCATGAAGTCTGAATCGTTTTCGACTATTTTAATACGATTAACTAATAGAGGTGGAAAAAAATTCATCACCTTTCTGAGTAATTTTGAACTGTATTTTCGGTTAGCTATCTTTACTTTTGACATAGAGTTGCAAAAGTATAAGTTCTTCACTTTCTTTTGGTAAATTTGTGGTATAAACTTTTTAAAATGGATAGACCTTTAATTTTAGTGTCAAATGATGATGGTATTTCTGCTCCAGGAATTCGAGCGTTGATAGATGTGGTGCGTGAAATTGGCGATGTTGTCGTTGTTGCTCCTGATGGCCCACAATCTGGTATGGGTCATGCTATAACATTAAATTCTACTTTAAGATGTGATCAGATTCATATCGATGATGGTCCACAAATTGAATATGAGTGCTCGGGTACTCCTGTTGATTGTGTCAAATTAGCTGTGAGTACCATTTTAGAACGAAAACCAGATTTGTGTGTTTCGGGTATAAATCATGGCTCCAATTCTTCAATAAATGTGATTTATTCTGGCACGATGTCCGCTGCTGTAGAAGGAGCTTTGGAGGGTATTCCTTCAATAGGTTTTTCCTTGTCAGATTATTCTCATGACGCCGACTTTAGCCCATCTAAAAGAGTTGTTAAGACTATAGTTGAAAAGGTCTTGAAAGAAGGATTACCTAAGGGAAGATGTTTAAATGTCAATATTCCTAAATTGTCGTATTCTGATATCAAAGGCTATAAAATCTGCAGACAAGCTGACGCAAATTGGGTTGAAGATTTTGATAAAAGAAAAGATCCCACTGGACGAACCTATTATTGGTTAACTGGAAGTTTTCAAAATTTTGACAAAGGCAATGACACAGACGAGTGGGCTTTAGCCAACGGCTACGTTTCTATTGTGCCAGTACAATACGATATAACTGCTTATGATTGTATTTCTGAACTAAATTCATGGGGTTTATGATAAATGATTCTTTATTTATAAAAGGCACCGTATTAGGCTTAATACTTCCTACTCTTGCTTTTTTAGTTTATTCTAACATAGTTATGGAGGGTGATATGTTAGCCTTATATTATCAGTTAAAAGCTATGGACGTACATACTCATGTGTTGAGTTTATGTACATTCATAAACCTAATCCCTTTTCTTATTTTTATGAGAGTCGATAGAGAAAAACCAGCTAAAGGGATTCTTATGGTTACCATTCTTTTAGCTCTGTTTGTGATGATTAATAAGTTCTTATTTTGAAACGTTACTACTTCATAGTAGGAGAGGCTTCTGGTGACTTACATGCTGCTAAACTCATAAAAGAGCTGTCAGCATTAGATACTGATGCCACATTTCAAGGTTTTGGTGGTGAACGAATGCAAAAAGAAGGACTTGAATTAACAAAGCATTACCAAGAGATGGCATTTATGGGTTTTTGGGAGGTGTTGATGAATTTATCTGCTATTAGAAAGAATTTTAAACAAGCTAAAAAAGAACTCCTTGAATATAAGCCTGACGTTTTGGTTTTGGTGGATTATCCAGGTTTTAATATGCGAATGGCGACATTTGCAAAGAAGCACAACATTAAGGTAGTGTATTATATTACACCTCAGGTCTGGGCATGGAAAGAATCTAGAGTTAAAAAGCTAAAAAGAGATGTAGATTTACTATTACCTATTTTACCCTTTGAACGTGCATTTTTTGCTAAACATGGCATAGATGTTAGTTATGTTGGTCACCCTTTACTTGATGCCTTCAAGGATTTGGATAGTAGGAATATAGAATCTGAAAAGCCTATAATAGCTATTTTACCGGGTAGTAGAAAACAAGAAATAGCTACTTCACTTCCCATAATGATGGAGGTTGCCAAGTCTTTTGAAAATTATCAATTTATTATTGCTGGAGCTCCTTCCATTTCTCAAGATTATTACCGTTCCATAACACAGGATTCGTATATGCCAGTATTGTCTAATCAGACTCACGCCTTGTTGAAAGAGTGTAAAGCTGCTATCGTTACATCTGGAACAGCTACTTTAGAGGCTGCAATTCTTAAAGTTCCTCAGGTTGTATGTTATAAGACTTCTTCAATTTCTTACTTCCTTGCTAAGTTAGTTGTCAAAGTAAAATATATTGCCCTTGTCAATCTTATTTGTGATAAAGAAGTGGTAAAGGAATTGATACAAGATGATTTCAATGCTGATAACTTAGTCAATGAGTTGAATCGTATTTTGAATAAGAAGAACAAAACTCAAATTCTATCTGATTATGATAGTTTGATACGTCTTCTTGGTGATGTAGGGGCTTCTAAAAGAGCTGCTGACGCTATTAACTCTTTGCATTAGTTTTATTACTTTGGGCTTACAAATTTAAGCCATGCAATCCTGGAATTCTCTACCTCTATTTCGTTTAATTTTTCCATTAATACTAGGAATATTACTTGCCGATTATCTTTTTTTAAACAGTTGCAAATTGTCAATCTTTCACTACTAGCATTACTGTTTATCATTCAAAGTAAAAGAAAATAATAGTTCCACTTCAAACTAATGTATTTATGAATTTTTAAATTACTGAAAGCTGTCAAAAGCACTAAGGTTATTATAAAAAAATGTATGGTAATAAAGATAATCCTATACATAGCTTTAATTTAAGCATAAGTTAGTATAAACTACATTTTAAATTTTATTTTCTGTAATAGTCATTATTTCTTTTTCTAAGTCAGTCGCTTTATCCACTAGACTTTGTCCTTTAGCAAGAATGTCGTTCACAAAGTCTTTGTCTTGACAATCCCCACAGTTAATTTTTACATTTAGAAATGCACCTCTAACGGCAGTTCTGGCAGACAAAGCGCCAACGGCTGCGTCTGTCACTGAGTTGGGGTTTCCAAATTCAGCCATAGCTTTCATCACTTGCATAGAATCGTAGGCTGTTTGCATAACTTTATAAGGAGTAGTTATAGCAAATTTAGTGGCCTGTTGAATAGCATCATTTCTAAGTGCCTTTTCTTCTTCACTATCTTTTGGTAAACGAAAAGCTTCCATTATTTTGTTGAAGGCGTTGGTGTCTTCATCTACTAATCTCAATAGTTCGTTTTGAAAAGCAATTCCTTTTTCTGCCCAATTCGAAAATTCTTCCCATTTATCGTCCCAACCTCTTTTATGAGCTGAAAGGTTGGCAACCATAGTACCTAGAGCAGCACCCATAGCCCCACAATAAGCAGAAATAGAGCCTCCGCCAGGGGCAGGGCTTTCACTAGAAGTTTCATTAGCAAATTCACTAAGGTTCATGTCAATCAAACGCTTAGTATTGTTATCATCGAGCATATATTCTATAACCCTTTCTTCTAGAATAAAGGGCGATAACTCATCTAGACCAAGTGTTTTAACTGTAATTTTCATGATTTCTTGCTCTGAAATACCGATAGAACGTTCTTGCTTTTTTAAAAAGTGAACTCCAGCGTCAATAAGTACTTTTTTAGGAACTAGCCCAACTAATTCTGAGCCAGTAACACGTAGTCCTCTAGCTTGAGCACGTTCGCATGTTTTATCAAAAACTTCATGAAGTGGAGATACATTAATGTTGGTTAGGTTGTAGGAAATTTGTGCTACGCCATATTCTTCAATATACCAACCGATGCCTTTGACGTGCTTAAACAATCCAGGCTGTCGTAATGGCTCCCCATTTTCATCTTTTAATATTTTTCCTGCTAAAGAATCTCCTTCTCTTTTTAGTCTTCCAGCTTCTCTAATGTCAAAAGCTACAGCATTTGCACGTCTAGTAGAGGTGGTATTGAGGTTGATGTTATAAGCGACTAAGAAGTCCCTTGCTGAAATAGCAGTTGCTCCAGATTTAGAAATAGAGTCGTTGAATTCGGCAGGACCAAAGTCAGGTTTCCAACTAGGGTCAACCAATTTTTGCTTTAAGCCTTCGTATTCTCCTGAACGGCAATTGGCTAAATTTTTTCTTTTTTCTTCTTTAGCGGCACTTTCATAACAGTAAATAGGTATGTTCAGTTCTTTGCCAACTCTTTCAGCAAGTTTGTGAGCCCACTGTGTAGTTTCTTCCATAGAGATGTCAGCTATAGGGACTAAAGGGCAAACATCGGTAGCACCCATTCTGGGGTGTTCTCCACTATGTTTGTTCATATCAATGAGGTTTTGTGTCTTTTGTATCAATAAAAATGCAGCGTCAATGACTTGCTGAGGTTCTCCTACAAAGGTTATTACGGTTCTGTTAGTAGCTTTTCCAGGGTCAACATTAAGTAGTTTTACGCCTTCAACAGTTTCTACTACATTAGCGATTTCTTGAATTTTTTTGGCATCTCTACCTTCCGAGATATTTGGGACACATTCTATGAGTTGTCTTTTCATTGTTTTAAGATTGTACTTTTCCGTTAATGATTATTTTATCGATATACTGATGCCCAAAAGAATAGGGGATAAAAGTATAAGATGTTATAGGTTTTGTGATGAATAAATTGGCTTTCTTACCAACAGCAATACTTCCTAGTTCTTGACTCAGTCCCATAGCGTAAGCAGTATTAATTGTAGTGGCATTAATGACTTCTTCTGGTGTCATTCCCATTCTAATACAGCCTAGTGAAGCCACGAAATTCATATTTCCACTTGGGCTAGAGCCGGGGTTGTAATCAGTAGCTAGAGCTACGGGCAAATCATTTTCCATTAATTTCTTGGCAGGTCCGTAAGGTATGCCTAAAAAGAACGAACATGATGGTAATAAAGTTGGCATACACTCACTGCCTTTTAATGCCTCTATATCCTCGTTATTCATTATTTCTAAGTGGTCAACAGACAAGGCTTTGTATTTGACGCTTGCCTTTACGCCGCCTAGTATTGTGAACTGATTGACGTGAGTTTTGGGTATTAAATCATAGGATTGGGCAGCCTCAAGAAGTCTTTCTGTATCTTCTAAAGAAAAATAACCTTCTTCACAAAATATATCGATGTATTCTGCTAGTTGCTCTTGTGCAATTTGAGGTAGCATTTCATTAATGATGAGGTCTAAATAAGCCGACTTATTAGTCTTGTATTCTTGAGGGATAGCGTGTGCCCCTAGGAATGTGGCTTTAATAGTTAATGGAGATAGCTTTTTTAATCTCTTTATAACTCTAAGCATTTTAAGTTCAGCTTCTGTTGTTAGTCCATATCCACTTTTAATTTCGATAGCACCAGTACCCATTTTCATAACTTCCTTGGCACGTTGTAACGCTTTTTCTAGTAGTTCGTCTTCAGAAGTTTCCTGTAGCTTTTTGGCGGAGTTCAAAATACCGCCACCATTTTTTGCAATATCTTCATAACTAGCGCCTTTTATTCGCTGCTCCCATTCGTTCTCTCTATTTCCTGCAAAAACTAAATGCGTATGGCTATCACAATAGGAAGGGAATACCATTCCTCCGTTAGCATCAATAATTTCGGTATTGTTCCAGTTGTCAATACCTGTCCATTGATCCATACTGCCAAAAGCAGTAATAATTCCGTCTTGAATCTCTATGAATCCGTCTTTTATGGTGTCAATTTTACTCATTTCAGAGCCGCTGACCCACTTTCTGATTTGGTGTTCAACTTGAACGAGCTTAAAAATGTTTTTTATTACTGTTTTCATTAGAATGATTAAATCTTAGCGAAAATAGAAAAAATAGCCCATAAATTGCTCCTTGATATTTGCTTATATTTGTGGGGTATGAATTCAATAGGAAAGCTGTTTCGTTTAACTACATTTGGAGAATCTCATGGTGCTGCTATAGGTGGAATAATTGATGGTTGTCCTGCTGGATTATCATTAGATTTAGAACTTATCCAATCCGAACTGGATAGAAGAAAGCCTGGCCAATCTTCCATTACTACTCAGAGAAAAGAAAGTGATATTGTTCAGTTTCATTCTGGAATTTTTGAAGGTAAAACAACAGGAGCACCTATAGGATTTTCTATTCCAAATAAAGATTCTAATTCTCAAGACTACAGTCATTTGAAGGACACTTTTAGGCCGTCTCATTCCGACTTTAGTTATACCAAGAAATACGGTTTTAGAGATTATAGAGGTGGCGGTCGTTCTTCGGCTAGAGAAACTGCCAATTGGGTGGTTGCTGGTGCAATTGCTAAGCAATTACTATCAGATGTAAATATTAATGCTTTTGTTTCGTCAGTAGGGGCAATTTCTATTGATAAACCTTATCAAGAATTGGATTTCTCACAAATTGAAAGTAATAGTGTGCGTTGCCCTGATTCAGTTACGGCAGATAAAATGATGGCCTTGATAGAGGAAGTTAAAAATGATGGTGATACCATTGGTGGTATTATTACTGGAGTAGTTCAAAATGTTCCTCAGGGATTGGGCGAACCGATTTTTGATAAGCTACACGCTAGTTTAGGAAAAGCACTTTTATCCATTAATGCTGTCAAAGGAATAGAGTTTGGTAGTGGTTTTTGTTCTACTGAAATGAGGGGCAGTCAGCACAATGATATTTTTAATTCTGATGGTTCAACTCAAAGTAATCTTTCTGGCGGAATACAAGGAGGTATAAGTAATGGTATGGACATCTATTTTAGAGTGGCTTTTAAACCAGTTTCTACTTTGATGAAAGGGCAAAAAAGTATTGATGCAAGTGGACAAGAGCTTATCTTGGAGGGAAAAGGTCGTCATGACGCCTGTGTATTACCTAGAGCAGTCCCTGTTGTTGAGGCTATGACAGCATTGGTTCTCGCCGACAAGTATTTACTCAATAAAAATTCAAAACTTTAAAAATGAGAAAGCTCGCTTTACATTGGAAGATAATTATAGGAATGGTTCTGGGAGTACTTTACGGTCTTTTAGCAAGTAAAATGGTTTGGGTAGATTTCACCAACGATTGGATAAAGCCATGGGGTAAAATCTTCATCAATTTATTAAAACTAATAGCCGTTCCATTAGTATTTGCTTCGCTTATAAAAGGGGTTAGCAGCTTGAGTGATATTTCAAAACTTTCTAGAATAGGAGGTAAAACCATTGGCATATATCTTTTTACAACTGTAGTGGCGGTGACTTTTGGTTTATTATTAGTCAATATTATTCAGCCTGGCACATCCTTTTCTGAAGAAAAAAGAATGGAGTTGAAAGAGCAATATGCTTCAAGTGCTGCTAGCAAAATAGCATCTGCTAAAGATGTTAAAGAAGATGGTCCTCTACAATTTATTGTTGATATGGTACCTAGCAATTTTATTCAAGCAACAGGCAATAATAAGAATATGCTTCAAGTCATTTTCTTTGCTATTTTATTTGGCATTGCTATGGTAATGCTTCCCAAAGAAAAGACTTCTGTTGTCAAAGGTTTCTTTGATGGTGTTAATGATGTTATTTTACAAATAGTGGATTTAATAATGTTAACTGCTCCCTATGGTGTATTTGCATTGCTAGGAGGCTTAGTTGTTGATTTCGGAGGTTCTGCCGAGCTTTTCCAAGCTTTAGGTATTTATTCCTTAAGTGTTGTTGTTGGACTTCTTCTTATGATAATGGTCGTTTATCCTATTATTTTAAAATCCTTTACTAAGCTTAAATATTTTGATTTTTTCAAGGGTATTGCACCTGCACAGATGTTAGCATTTTCTACTAGCTCAAGTGCAGCAACTTTACCTGTTACTATGGAAAGATGTGAAGACCATCTCGGTGTCTCCGAAGAGGTGTCTTCTTTTGTTTTGCCATTAGGAGCTACTATAAATATGGACGGAACTTCTTTGTATCAAGCTATAGCGGCTGTATTTATTGCACAAGCCTTTGGGTATGATTTAGATTTAAGCCAACAACTCACTATAGTTTTAACCTCTACTTTAGCCTCTATTGGAGCAGCGGCTGTTCCTGGCGCTGGAATGGTTATGCTAGTAATAGTGCTAAGTTCTATTGGTATTGATCCTGAGGGTATAGCACTTATTTTTGCTGTAGACAGGTTATTAGATATGCTACGAAC
>CAJWHN010000042.1 GCA_913041085.1 uncultured Flavobacteriales bacterium
TGACAATGGGTTCCAATGAATACTCCGAATTTTTAAAAACTCAAAAGTAAATTCTGTATTTCGAGGGGTTTTTAATCCCTCATCATTGAATATTTTAGAAATCTTTCTGTAACCCATAGGGGTAAGAAAATCCTCTTTATATTGACAAATACGTTTATACAAATACTCTTGATATTCACTATAATTTGAATCCCACAATTTAGTGGTGGTAATTGATATTGTGAACTTTACGGTGAATGAATAGGGGTAAGAATAACGGTTCCTTACAATTACTCTACTGTGACGGACTTAGCTAGATTTCTAGGTTGATCCACATTACATCCTCTCATTACTGCTATGTAGTAGGATAATAATTGTAAAGGGATATTCGCTAAAATCGGAGTCAGTGGCTCGGCTACTTCAGGAATTTCAATTACATAATCTGCAATTTCCTTGACCGTAGTGTCTCCATAAGTAACAATAGCAATCACTATTCCATTTCGAGCTTTTACTTCTTGAATATTACTGACTACCTTTTCATAATGTCCCTTCTTAGTAGCAATCACTACAATAGGCATGTTTTCATCAATTAGAGCAATCGGTCCGTGCTTCATCTCTGCTGCAGGATAACCTTCAGCATGTATGTAAGAGATCTCTTTAAGCTTCAAAGCGCCTTCTAAAGCTACAGGGAAGTTATATCCCCTTCCTAAATACAAGAAATTCTGAGCATCAACAAATTTTTTGGAAATATCTTCAACATAATCGTTCATAGATATCATACTCTCTACCTTCTTTGGTATCATCTCAAGCTCAATCAATAATTGTCTATAATACGATTCTGATATGGTGGATTTTTTACGTGCCAACAACAAAGAGATGAGCGTTAGAATAGTAACTTGAGCAGTAAATGCTTTAGTAGAAGCCACCCCAATTTCAGGGCCTGCATGAGTGTATGCTCCCGCATCGCTTAATCGTGCAATAGATGAACCTACCACATTACATATAGCAAGTACTGTAGCGCCTTTTTCTTTCGCTAAACGCATAGCTGCAAGAGTATCCGCCGTTTCTCCAGATTGAGAAATGGCTAAGACCACATCTTTTTCTCTTATTATTGGATTTCTATATCTAAACTCAGAAGCGTATTCTACTTCTACATTAATTCTTGCCAAGTCTTCCAAAAGATATTCTCCAATAAGTCCAGCATGCCAAGAGGTTCCACAAGCTATAATTATTATCCTATCTGCTTGTAAAATATTATCTGAATAACTGTCAATCCCTTGCATTTTAATACTTGCATTTGAAGAAAGCAATCTACCTCGTATAGTATCTGTAATGGATTTTGGTTGCTCAAAAATTTCTTTTAACATAAAGTGCTCGTAACCCCCTTTTTCAATGGCTTCTAAGCTCATTTCTAGCTCTTGAACATAAGGAGTTAGGATAACGTTTTCTATGGTCTTAAGTTCAAAGCCGTCTTTAATAGAAAGACGAGCAACTTCACCTTCTTCTAAGTAAACCACTTCCTTGGTATACTCTACAATTGGTGTGGCATCTGAAGCTATAAAAAATTCATTTTCTCCAATCCCAACAACTAATGGACTTCCTTTTTTGGCTACAATAACTTCATCTATATTTTCATTGGAAATAACAGCAATGGCGTACGCCCCAACAACCTCATTTAAAGCTAGTCGGACTGACTCGAACAGTGAAGTATTTTCTTTTTTCTGTATTTCCTCGATAAGGTGAACCAATACTTCAGTATCTGTCTCACTCTCAAATTGGTGACCTCTTTTTTGTAAGGCTTTTTTTATCGATTCGTAATTCTCTATAATACCATTATGGATTATAGAAATAGATTTATCTTGAGAATGGTGTGGGTGAGCATTCACATCATTGGGAACACCATGTGTTGCCCATCTTGTATGACCAATTCCAATAGTACTTTTTATATTCTTACCTTCACAAAACTGCTCTAAATCAGCAACTTTTCCTTTTTGCTTATAATTCATGATATTACCATCAAATAATGCAATACCAGCACTATCATATCCTCGATATTCAAGACGTTGTAAACCCTTGATTAAAATTGGATAGGCTTGTCTGTGACCTATGTATCCTACAATTCCGCACATATTAAAATTCTGTATAAATGATGTTAAGCTCTATGTTTTGATTGATTTCTGTTCTGTTAGCATTGACCGATTCGCCTGTAGGAACAAGTATCAATGTATTAGCTTCATATTCATTCTGAACTAAATTTTGTAAAAACTTAGTGATGTTAAAGCTGTATATGTTGTCGGTCAATTCACCTCCAAAGTGAGATTGCCCTTCTAAAATATCCTCTAAGAAGTACCTTGTGCCATTTGTATCTAAGCGAACCAATGATAGACTTGAATGAGGTAAGTCTGTAGCATTTTGTTCTGTGAAACTAATTAGCGCTTGATTAATTATTTTATCTGATAAACTTTCTTTTAAAGATTGTAAGTTATTAAAATCTAAATGGACTTCTAGACCCGCCATAGATTGTACTGCTAACATATTTTGCACGTCCAAATCGTCTTGCATTTCAAAGTGATTGACTCTAGTTGCAGCAGCACTAAAGAGTAAGTCGTAAGACAAAGAATCGTTATAATAAATCGTTAGTTTTGAGCCCCCGTCAATCAAATTAAAGTACAAAATAGATGATGAGGGTTGAGCTGAGGATACTGAAAAATGAAGACCTTTAAAAAAAAGAACAAAAACATCATTATCGACTAAATTATCAGTCGAAGCATCAAGAATTAATTGTCCAATTTGATTGGCATTAAAAGAAAGTGATTTAACTCCTACAGTATCGGTATCTCTATAGCGCAAGGTATTTGGAGTGGGGAAAAAAGAGCATTCTAATGGACTAGAAAATGGGCTAGTAGAAAAAACGTCATCAGAAAAATAAGTTGTTGTATCGTAAATTTCTTCACTTAACTGCTCAACTTGAATATTCATTTCAATGGTTGTATCTCCATAATAACCCGCATAAGCTAGTGTCATAACAGCAGAGTCTAAGACTGGATTTGTACCAAAAGCTACGGCATTATCACTCAATCTCAAGTGAGTAGAAAATGAGGCTTTAGCGTCTAATAAATTAGCCGACTCATAATTTCCTAACAAAGCATAGACAGTCTGGCTGGAGCGCACAGAATCTACTTTTTTAGTCAAAGCCGTAAAAGGACTGTCATTACTTGTAGAGGAGATGGTAATCTTATCACCTTCGGGCTGTATCTCAAGACCAATTATTTGAGGGTCTGTACAGGAAAAAAGGGTAATGGCACTAAGCCATAAAAGTAAGATAGGCTGTTTCATTGAGAGTGTTTTTGTTCATTATGAGTATACCTCAACCTCTTCTAATAATTCGTCATATAAGGCGTCATAAGCATCTACGTAATCTTCATCGTTTTGATGTGGAATTACATACTTATCAGAATCAACAATAAACTTGTTTAGGTCATCAGAAATTTTTTCACTACCCACAATTACAGCATCAGCATACTTAATAGCTAACTTATGCAATGTGTCAACAGATGCTGTGTTTATCAGCTCTACGTCATCTTCGCTAACACCGGTGATGATAGATTTACGTGCCATATCGTTGTCTATTTCAACATTTGATTCTTGGTCGTAAACAGAATAAACTACTTTCGTATCGTCGAAGATAGGATCTTCTACAAAAGCTTTTTTGAGATACATTGGAACAAGAGCTGACATCCAACCGTGGCAATGAACCACATTTGGTGCCCAACCCAACTTCCTAACTGTTTCTAAAACCCCACGGCAAAAGAAAATTGCTCTCTCGTCATGGAATTCAAATTCCTCTCCGTCCAATTCATGCATAAAGGTCTTTTTAGGAAAATAATCTTCATTTTCTATAAAATAAACTTGCATTCTTATGGGCTGTAAAGAGGCTACTTTAATAATCAAAGGGTAGTCTAGATTATCAAGTATCATATTCATTCCAGATAAGCGAATAACTTCGTGCAGTTGATTTCTTCTCTCATTAATACATCCGTACTTTGGCATAAATATTCTAATATCTTTGCCCTTTTCCATAATGCCTTCAGGAAGATTTCTACACCTAGTAGATATTTCAGTTTCACATAAATAGGGGGTAATTTCTTGCGAAATAAATAACACTCTTTTCTTATCCATAAATTAACTGAATTTTAAACCCGACAAATTAGGTGATTAAACTTGCAATGCAAATTTACGAATTTTATCCTCATAAATCAAGTAAAATATTACTTTTACGAGCCCAAATTGGTAGTTAATGCGAGTCTTAACAAACATAAATTCATTAAATCAATTACTAGAGAACTGTAGAGTTAGTAATAAAAGTATCGGTTTTGTACCGACTATGGGAGCTTTACATGAGGGACATTTATCACTAGTGAAACTTGCACACAAAGATTGTGATATAGTTGTATGTAGTATTTTTATCAACCCTACACAATTTAATGACTCTAACGACTTAGAAAACTACCCTATTACCATCGAAGAAGACATTAAATTGCTTGAAGAACAATCTTGTGATATCCTCTTTCTGCCTAATGTGACAGAAATGTATCCTCAAGGTCTTAACACTAAGCAATACCAGTTGAATGGAATAGACAAAGTTCTGGAGGGGCGAAAACGTCCTGGACATTTCGACGGTGTGTGTACTATTGTCCATCGTTTATTTTCTATTGTGAAGCCAAATACAGCCTATTTTGGAGAAAAAGACTTTCAACAAGTCGCTGTAATAAGGCAAATGGTCAATAGTCTTTCACTTACTGTTCAAATAAAAACTGGTGAAACTATAAGAGAGAAGGACGGTTTAGCTAAAAGTTCAAGAAACACCTTACTAAGTGTATCACAAAGACAAAAAGCTACATATGTCTATGCTAGCTTACAAAAAATAAAGTCCCTATACGGCAAAGTAGATTGCACCCAATTAAAAGAAATGATAAAAGATGACTTTAATCAGGTGCAAGACATGCAGTTGGACTATGTAGAAATTGTCAACCCTCACAGCTTGAGACCACTAAAAGGAAAAGGCATTAAAGAAGAGGCTGTAGCTCTTATGGCTGTTTTTTTAGGAAAGGTGAGATTGATAGATAATTTATCTTTAAATGATTAATTTTGTTCCATGCAAATTGAAGTTGTAAAATCAAAAATTCATCAAGTTACGGTAACAGGTGCTGACCTGAACTATATTGGGAGTATTACTATTGATGAAGCGCTAATGGAAGCCTCAAACATTATTGAAGGCGAGAAAGTGCAAATTGTAAATATTAACAATGGTGAGCGTCTAGAAACCTATGTCATTAAAGGCGAGCACAACAAAGGTGAAATATGTCTAAATGGTCCAGCTGCAAGAAAAGTACAAAAGGGTGATGTAGTTATCATTATTGCTTATGCACTTTTGGACTTTGAGGAGGCTAAATCATTCAAACCAACCTTAATTTTCCCTAACCCCAATAACACTTTATAATTATAAAATGAAAGCTGTAAAGTGGATTAAATATGTATTTTTTCTTTTTCTAGGGGTTGGATTAATGTACTTAGCTTTCAAGAATCAAAGCCCTAAAGCTTTAATCGCTCAACTAAAAGATGTCAATTACTTATGGGTTGTAATATCTATGTTTTTTGGATTTATAGCTATTGCAAGTCGAGGCCTTAGATGGGTAATATTACTTCAAAATCTAAACTTCTCCGTTAATAAACTGAACAGTATTTACGCTGTAGCTATTGGTTATTTTACCAATATTGCCATCCCTAGAGCTGGTGAAATTACACGTTGCACAAGCCTAAATCAAACAGAAGATGTTCCTGTAGACAAACTCTTTGGAACCATCATTTTAGAAAGAGCTATTGACTTTATCATTTTAATAAGCCTAGTTCTTTTAGTTCTGATTTTAAAGTTCGAGCTTTTTCTGGAATTTCTAGCTATTATCTTTGAAGGACAAACACTAGATGTAGGCTCATTGATCGGTGTTGGATTAAGTGCTACGGCTATTCTTATTATTTTGTTTGTTTTAACAAATAGGATTTTAAAAAAATCTGCTATCTATATCAAAATAAAAACTTTCGTTATTGGCATGAAAGATGGCTTTAGAAGTATTAATGGATTAAAAAATAAAACAGGTTTTTGGGCGCATACCTTCATCATTTGGCTCATGTATTTATTGATGACTTACGTTTGTTTTTTCTCTATAGAAGCAACGCGAATGCTGAATGTAGCGGACGGACTTTATACTACGGTAATCGGTGGCTTTGGAATGGTCGCTCCCGTGCAAGGTGGTATTGGGGCATATCATTACATCGTAAAAGTAGGCTTAATGATTCTTGATGTTTCTGAAGATTCTGCCTTATTATTTGCTACCGTTGTTCATACGGCTCAAACATTAATGACACTTAGTGTTGGTGGTATATCCATTTTAATGGTATTTTTATCCAAAAGGAAAGCAAAACAGTGAGTACCAAAACACATTTTTCAGAAAAAGTTTTTGACTTAGATTCAATAAGTGAAAAAGTCAATAATTGGAAGAGCAAGAACCATATTGTATTTACAAATGGATGTTTTGATATCCTACACCTAGGTCATATTGATTATCTTTTTAAAGCTTCAAAACTTGGTGACAAACTAATTGTTGGTGTTAACACTGATAAATCAATTCAACGTATAAAAGGAGAAAATCGACCTATTCAAAATGAGTCTAGTAGAGCATCTATTTTGGCGGCTCTAAGTTGTGTCGATGCAGTAGTCCTATTCCAAGAAGATACCCCAAAACAATTAATTGAACTTATTCAACCCAATACTTTGGTAAAAGGAGCTGACTATAAGATCGAAGATATTGTAGGTAGTGATTTTGTAATCGCTAATGGTGGAAGTGTAGAAACTATCCCATTTTTAAAAGGTTATTCTACTAGTCATATTATAAATTCTATTAAAAATGGCTAAGGTAAAAACAACATTCTTTTGTCAAAATTGTGGTGCACAAAGTGCACAATGGATGGGTAAATGCAAATCGTGTGGCGAATGGAATACTATAGTAGAAGAAGTCGTTAGTAAGCCAAAACCGAGCCAAGTAAATTGGGAAAATGAAAAGAGCAATAGAGTCAATAAAGCTCAAGCTATTAGTGATATCTCTTTGCAGTCTAGAGCAAGAATAGACACTTCTGATAATGAGTTAAACAGGGTGTTAGGAGGAGGTATAGTTGCTGGCTCACTTATTTTATTAGGCGGGGAGCCTGGAATAGGCAAATCCACTCTACTGTTACAAGTTGCATTGAGAATCCAAAATGAAAAGATTCTTTATGTTACTGGAGAAGAAAGCGACCAACAAATCCGAATGAGAGCAGATAGACTCAATTTGTCTGACTCTAGTTGTCAAATTCTTACCGAAACGAATACTCAACATATTTTTCAACAAATTCAAGAGGTTCAACCTACGGTATTAGTTATAGACTCTATACAAACTTTACATACCAATAGTATTGACTCCTCCCCGGGTAGTATTTCACAGATAAGAGAATGTACCGCCGAATTAATGAATTATGCTAAAGCTAGTGGAACGCCAGTATTGCTCATTGGACATATCAATAAAGATGGCAATATCGCTGGACCCAAAATATTAGAACATATGGTTGATGTTGTTCTTCAATTTGAAGGAGAAAGAAATCACGTCTATCGCATTTTACGAGCGCATAAAAATCGCTACGGTTCAACTGCTGAATTGGGCATCTATGAAATGCTAAGTCATGGACTTAGAGAAGTAAGCAACCCGTCTGAAATATTACTTTCCCAAAAAGACGAAGCTATGAGTGGTATGGCCATTAGTGCTACTATGGAAGGTGTTCGCCCATTAATGATTGAAACACAAGCCCTAGTGAGCTCTGCAGTCTATGGCACACCTCAACGTAGTGCTACTGGCTTTGATTTAAGGCGTCTGTCTATGCTATTGGCCGTATTAGAAAAAAGATGTGGCTTTCGTTTGGGGGCAAAAGATGTATTCTTAAATATCACAGGTGGCATAAAAGTAGATGACCCTGCTATTGATTTAGGGGTAGTTTGTGCTATCCTATCTTCAAATGTTGATATGGCTATCCAAGACAAAAATTGTTTTGCTGCTGAGGTAGGACTATCAGGAGAAATACGCCCCGTCAATAGGTGTGACCAAAGGATACAAGAAGCCGAAAAATTAGGCTTTGAACGCATCTTTGTTTCAAAGTACAATAAAATAGACCGTCAAGACTTTTCTATAAAAATCGTAAAAGTGAGTAAAATTGAGGAAGTATTTAAGATGCTTTTTGCCTCTTAGTCTTCTAGCAATTCATATAAATCATACAATTTAGGAGTAAGGATAATTTCTATCCTTCTATTAGCGCTTCTGCCTGCAGAAGTACTATTTGATTGAATGGGTACAAACTCTCCTTTGCCTGCAGCTGTTAATCGTTCTGGATCAATAGAGCTGGAAGATGTTAAAATACGTACTATTGCTGTTGCTCTTACTACACTCAAATCCCAATTGTCTTTAATCTGTCCACGTCCACCAAAAGGAATACTATCGGTATGACCCTCAATTAAAACATTGATGTCTTGCTGATTTTCTAAGGCTTTTGACAACTTAGAAAGTGCCTCTCTACCTCGGCTATCAACTTGCCAACTTCCAGATGCGAAAAGTAATTGTTCCTCTAAAGAAATATAGACCTTACCATTTTTTTGTGTGATTGTCAAACCATCTCCTTCAAAACCAAGTAACGCTGAAGAAATTCTATCTTTTAGTGCCGACAATAAAGAATCTTTCCTATTGATAATGGATTGCAATTCCATTACTTTTTTCTCTCTTTCGATAAGTTCGTTTTGAGTATTAAGAAGTTCCTTTTGTTTTACGCTAAGATTTTGTTCTAAAGTCAACAACTCATCTTCTTTTTTCAACAGCTCTTCTCTAGTATTTTGCAATTCTTTAAGCACCTTTTTAGTTTCTTCAGCTTTATTACTCATCATCTGACTATTCTTGGCTGTCAGTAAGTCATAGGCTTCGTTCAAATCATCTAACTGAGACTGTAATTGACGGCAACTAGCAGCTCTTGTAGTAGAGTCAGAAATCAATTGAGTAATTTCACTATTTAGTCGTGATAATTTGTCTTTTAACTCAATATTTTCTGTAGAAAGAGAAGTGTTTTCTTTTTTAATCTCCTGATTTTCTTGAAACGTTTCCTGACGTTGTTGCTTAATCTCTTCAACAACCTTTGGAGATACACAAGATGAAAGCGTTGCTATGATGATAAGGATGGGTAAGATTCTGTAAGTCATAGTTATTCATTTATACTTTCAAATATACATTAGCATTCAGCCCACTTTAAGGACTTTAAAAAAGTTTATTAACATAAGTGGTTTGATTAACCCTTAACTCAATTCAACTAAGACAGGGCAATGGTCAGAGTGTTTGGCTTGACTAAGTATGGCTGCTCTATTTAATCGTGACTCCATAGATTGGGTTGCCAATAAATAATCTATTCTCCAACCTAAGTTTTTTGCTCTAGCATTTGCTCGATAACTCCACCAAGAATATTGATGTGGTTCTTGATTGAAATGACGAAAAGTATCGATAAAGCCTAAATCTATGAATGTAGATAACCACTCCCTTTCTTCAGGTAAAAAGCCAGAAGTCTTTTGGTTGCGTTGCGGATTATGTATGTCTATAGCCTTATGACAAATATTATAATCACCAGCAATAATTAGATTTGGAACTTGCTGAATGAGTTCAGAAATAAAATGATGAAAATCTTCCAAAAAAGTCATTTTAAAGGCTTGTCTGGAGTCACCGCTACTACCAGATGGCATATAAACACTTATAACAGAGTAGGTTTCGAAATCAACCCTCATCACGCGACCTTCATTGTCATAGTTTTCATGATTCATGCCATAAGTTATCTTAATCGGTTTTTCCTTGGATAAAATAGCCGTGCCACTGTAGCCCGGCTTTTGAGCTGAATACCAATAACAATGATAACCTAAGTTTGTAAAAACACTCGAGTCAAATTGCTCCTCACGAGCTTTGATTTCTTGCAAACAAATGACATCAGGATCAGTAGATTTTAACCACTCGTCCAAACCTTTTCTTATTGCAGCACGAATGCCATTGATGTTATAAGTAACTATTTTCATAGATTATCTGAACTTAGTGTTGGCAATGCCGATAACTTGACCTTCCATGATAAACTCAAAATAATAGACTCCAGGTATTAAAACATTGCCCCTTGTCCATAATTGGCATTCACTAATTTTTTGATTGGCATAATCAAAATTATAGTTAGTCGTGTATTGTACAATACTATCGTTTTCAATGGTAGTTTCTTGGATTTTATTGGCTACATTGAGCACTTTACCACGCGGGTCAACTATCCTTATGAAAAGCTCTTTTAAGCCTGCATCTGTTACTTTGTTTTCAATAACGTCAAAGCATATACTGAAGTTTTGGATTTTTGAGGCTCGTGTAGTAGTGACTTCACGACCACTAGAGCGATAATACACACCTTCTACTTGTATGTTCACTACTCTAAGCATAGATGCTGTAAATACACGTTCGCTGAGGTCTTGATTATTTTTTTCTAATGTTCTATTTCTACTGGAGATTAGCTGATTGGCTTTTTTAACGCTATCGTTTTCTAATTGAAGGGCTTGGTTTAAGGTATAAAGAGAATCTATGGCAGAAACATACCTTTTGCTTATCTCTTTTAGTCGTCTAATTTTAGCCTTTGCCTGTGTCAACTCACCTTTAGACCTAAGCAGTTGTTTTATTTCATCGGCATAAGCTAATATAGTTGAGTCACGATCCTCTAATTGATTGCTTAAATCACCATATTCATCTTTTAGAATTTCGTGTTCATCAATCAAATCATCTAAATTGTCTCTTAAGCTAGTTTTTTCCTCCTCATATTGAATGACAGTCTCTAAGGTCTTTTGAAATTGATTTTCTCTTACAACAATGAAAATCAAAATAAGAGAAAGCAAGAGGGAGAGAATAATAATAATTCTTCTCGACTTCTTATCTTTTAAAGGGCTAATGCTATTATGTGGCTGATCCATTAGTTACAGTTTTTTAAATTTTTGCTGGTATTTTGATTCAAGTTCAGACAACATCATTGTTTGTATTTGGTCTAATTCATCTGATAAATTACCTCTAGTTTTTTCTTTTAGCATAACTACCATATCAATGAGTTGACGAACAGAAGTCAAGTCTGATTCTGTATAATTAGCATTATCTATATTATCAAGAGCATAAAATGCGTTGTGGTGAAGTAAATAAAGCAACTCACTAAATAATTGGTCGTTCTTATTCATAAATTAAAATATTGTTAGCAAATTTAAGTTATTAAATTAATTTCCTTAAAAGTATAAGCCGTGATTAAATTACATCTTTTCTTGGACATATTTAATTTAATATTTTCCAAAACATATTACTCATATAAAAGTGTATTAATTAAGAATGAACGTGTTCTTTGTATAAAATGTTATATAGACTTACCAAAACATGTTAGTCGACTGAACATACATCGGCTAAATAACAGTGTAAACGTTAAGAATTACAAATTATATGGAAGGTACAAATTCTAAAAAAAGAGTACCATACAAAAACTGATTTACGAATTAAAATAACAAAGCATATTATGCTATTAGACGATTTATTTTACTACAAGTGTAACAATTAGTGAATGTAATAAAGTATTAGGTCAAATAAGAAATATAAACATCACTATCGTTTGTTTTGCATAATAAAAAAAGCCCCGAACATTGCTGCTCGGGGCTTTAATCAATCTATTTTAAAAGGATTATTGAAGAACAATCTTTT
>CAJWHN010000043.1 GCA_913041085.1 uncultured Flavobacteriales bacterium
TACCCATTCCAGTAAATTGTGCCCCTTGTCCAGGGAAAACATATGCTTTCATAATAGAATTTTTAACGTATTAAATTCATAAACTCTAACCTTGTCTTTTCGCTTTCCAGAAAAGCTCCAGAAAATGCCGATGTAGTAGAGAGTGAGCTTTGTTTTTCAACCCCTCTCATTTGCATACATAAATGGCGTGCTTCCATCACCACAGCTACCCCTTTAGGTTTCAAGCTGTCTTGAATGCAATCTCTTATTTCATTGGTTAATCGTTCTTGTACTTGTAGTCTTCTTGAGAAGGCATCCACGACTCTTGGCAATTTACTTAGACCTACAATATTCCCGGCAGGAATATAAGCTATGTGAGCTTTCCCAAAAAAAGGAAGAAGATGGTGCTCGCACAACGAGTAAAATTCAATTTCTTTAACAAGAACCATTTGGCTGTAATCCTCTGAAAACATAGCAGATTGTAATATTTCTGTTGCATTCATTTCGTATCCCTGAGTAAGAAATTGTATAGCTTTAGCTACTCTCTCAGGGGTTTTTATCAAGCCTTCTCTTGAAGGGTCTTCTCCTATCAATTCCAACACTTTAGAATAATGTTCTTTTAGCGATTCTATGTTTTTGCTATCGTATTTTTCTTCTTTTTTGTATGCTCCCATTTCTTATTTTCCAAAATATTCAACGAAGTTATTTTCTGTTTCTTGAACCTTAATGCAATGTAATGTAGCTCCTAACTGCATAATGTTTGCTTCTAATTCTTCCCAAATAGCTATAGCTAGAACCTCAGTAGATGCCATTCTATCTTTCAAAAAATCGACATCGAGATTAAGATTCTTGTGGTCTAATTTATCAATTACTTTTTCTTGTATAATTTTCGCTAAATCTTTTAAATTAACTACAAAACCAGTATCTGCATTAACTTCTCCTTTGATCGTAACGAATAATTCGAAATTATGGCCGTGCCAGTTTTTGTTGGCACATTTTCCAAAAACTTCAATGTTTTTCTGCTCATTCCAATTGTAGTTCCAGAGCATGTGAGCGGCGTTAAATCGTTCTCTTCGAGTAATGTAAATCATATTTTCCTTTTGAGCTCGGCAAATATACGACCTTTTACACAAAGGAATTGGTATCTTTGCACTATGAATGTATTAGTTGTTACGGCTACAAAAGAAGAGCTTAGCATAGCTTTAGATAATCATCTTGTGAGTGGTGTTGGTATGGTTTCCACAGCTATTTCCGTAACTAATGCGCTTAAATCTAAGCGCTATGATTTGGTGATCAATGCAGGAGTAGCAGGTTCATTTAATAGGACTCTAGAACTTGGTGATGTTGTTGAAGTCAATGAAGACTATTTATCGGAGTTAGGAGCTCAAGATGGTAATCGATTTCTAACACCAGAGGAAATGAATCTAGAGATGAAAAATCGAGTGCAAATGCCCAAAAGAACACAATTAAAATCGGTGCGAGGCATTACTGTAAATACGGTGCATGGCGATGAGCTGTCCATTATGAAAATTGTGCATAGACTCAATCCACAAGTGGAAAGTATGGAAGGGGCTGCTTGTATGTTAGCTTGTCAAGAAGCTAATGTGCCTTGTGTTCAAATTCGTTCCATTTCCAATTATGTAGAGAAAAGAAATAAGTCTAAATGGGATATGACTAAGGCCATAACTAACTTGAATAAAGAGCTGCAAAAATTTATTTCTACATTATGAAATTGACACTTGCATACTCTCCTTGTCCTAATGACACCTTCATATTTGACGCTATGGTTCATCATAAGGTGGATACCGAAGGTTTAGAATTCGAAGTTCAGTTGCACGATGTTGAAGCTTTGAATGTGATGGCTTTTGATAATAAGGTAGATGTCACTAAACTATCTTATAACGCTTTTTTACATCTTTATAAAATATACGCCCTACTCAGTTCAGGTTCTGCTTTGGGCGAAAAATGTGGCCCTCTTCTGATTGCTAAACATGATAAGATTAAGTCATTTAATGCTCAATCCTTAGTGGCTATTCCTGGTAAATATACTACGGCCAATAGTTTATTTTCATTAGTATTTCCAAACAATACAAATACAAAAGAAATGTTATTTTCAGAAATAGAAGATGCTATATTGAAAGGTGATGTTGATGCTGGTGTTATCATTCATGAAAATCGATTTACCTATCAAGAAAAGGGTTTAGAAAAGCTGCTGGACTTAGGAGAATATTGGGAAGAACAAACGCAATTACCCATACCTTTGGGTGGCATCGTAGTTTCGAAATCTTTAGATAGTTCGGTACAGAAAAAGATACAAAGGGTGTTAAGACGTTCTATAGAGTTCGCCTTTAAGTTTCCAAAAGAATCACACGACTATGTTAAACAACACGCTCAAGAGATGGATATTGATGTGATGAATAGTCATATTCAATTGTATGTCAATGAGTATTCGCTAGACTTAGGAGATAAGGGTAGGGAGGCTGTATGCTATTTATTCGATAGAAAGGGAATTTCTAAAAATGATTTAGAGATTATCTAGAGTCCTTCTTTTAACTCAACTAAGAAACTTCTTATTTCTTTTAATCTTGATATAATTTCAAAATTATTGATAGTATCTTCTTTGTTTTCTTTTAGTTTGTTTTTCGCACCTTCTAAGGTAAATCCTCTCTCTTTGACTAGATGAAATATCAGCTTCAGATTTTCAAAATCTGTTGCCGTAAACATTCTATTTCCTTTTTTATTTTTTTTAGGTTGAAGGATATCAAATTCCTTTTCCCAAAATCGAACTAGAGAAACGTTAACATTTAGTGTTTTTGCCACTTCACCAATGGAGTAATATAATTTTTCTATTGGTTTTTCTTTATAGGGCATTAGTCGAAAGATTGGTTTTCTTGAGAAGAAAGTTCTAGCATACGATCAAATTCTTCTGGTGATAAGTCATTATGGAAGTAATAAGCAGGGTTAATTTTCTTTCCGTCTTTATGTACCTCATAGTGAAGGTGAGGAGCAGTAGATTTACCAGTGCTACCAACATAGCCTATGATATCACCTCTTTTTACTTTTTGCCCTTTTCTGACTGTATATTTTGTCATATGAGCATATAAAGATTCGTAACCGAAGCCGTGATTTATAACCACGTGATTACCAAATCCTCTTCTACTTTTCTTGACCTTATCAACTGTACCATTTCCTGTGGCGTAAATGGGGGTGCCTTTAGGTGCTGAAAAATCCACACCATAGTGAAATTTAAGTTTCTTATAATAGGGGTCTATTCTCCTTCCGTAACCAGAAGCTATTCGTTTTAACTCTTTGTTCTTTACGGGTTGAATAGCCGGGATAGAAGCCATCATTTCCGACTTTTTTAAAGCCATATCTATGACTTCATCAAAGGATTTAGATTGTATATAAAGTTGCTTAGATATTTGGTCAATTTTCTTAGATGTTGATATCAATAAGTCGGAATTGTCAAAGCCTTCTAAATCTTTGTAGCGATTAACACCACCAATACCAGCTTTACGTATGGAGTTAGGTATGGGGTCTGCTTCGAAAATAACACGGTAAATATTATCGTCTCGGTCTTTAATGTTTTCTAGTACTGCTGCAAGCTGTACCAAATCTTTATCCATTAATTCATATTCTAGTGCTAATTTATCTAACTCCCTTTTCAGCATCTTTTCTTTAGGGCTGTCAAAGAAATTAAAAGCAGCAATAACCATAAGTAGTCCAAAAAAGCTACTAGCAGATAGAAAAACGAGGATATTTTTAAGTCTTGTTTTCCAAGTTTTTTCTATTCTCTTGAATGAAAGTGTTTTTTTATCGTAAAAATACTTTGCCTTTTTCATAAGGTATTTTGGCTAAATTTGCCACAAAAGTAATTAATTCGCAGATAATATACGATTACTCGCTGGTTATTGTTAACAAGAGTGTGTGAATTTGAAATAGAGAAATAATGAAATCGATAGCTATTCGTCAACAATTTTTAGACTTTTTTGAAAGTAAAAATCACCATACTGTATCATCAGCTCCTATGGTAGTAAAAGATGATCCTACTCTCATGTTTACCAATGCTGGTATGAATCAGTTTAAGAATTATTTTTTGGGCAATACTAACCCAAAAAATCCGAGAGTTTGTGATACTCAAAAATGTTTGAGAGTTTCTGGAAAGCATAACGATTTAGAAGAAGTAGGATACGACACCTATCATCATACCATGTTTGAGATGCTTGGTAATTGGTCTTTTGGCGATTACTTTAAAAAAGATGCTATCGAATGGGCATGGGAATTGTTAACCGAAGTATATCAAATTGATAAAGATAGACTTTATGTTTCTGTTTTTGAAGGAAGTAAGGAGGACAATCTTCAAAAAGATAATGAAGCTTTTGATATTTGGTCAACCCTCATAGACAGTAGTCGAATTATTGATGGCAATAAAAAAGATAATTTTTGGGAGATGGGTGATGTAGGTCCTTGTGGCCCTTGCTCAGAAATACACATAGATATTCGTTCTGATGAAGAACGTAGTAAAGTAGATGGTAAATCCTTAGTTAATGCTGATCATCCTCAAGTGATTGAGGTTTGGAATTTGGTATTTATGCAATACAATCGTAAATCCGATGGCAGTTTAGAAAAATTACCTCAAACGCATGTCGATACGGGTATGGGTTTCGAGCGTTTGTGTATGGTTTTACAAGGTGTTCAATCCAATTACGATACGGATATTTTTCAACCTTTGATTCAAAAGATAGCATCGCTTTCAAACAAAACTTATGGCAGATATGAAAAAGATGACATTGCTATGCGTGTTATTGCTGATCATCTTAGAGCGGTATCTTTTTCTATTGCCGATGGTCAATTGCCATCAAATACGGGTGCTGGTTACGTTATTAGACGAATTTTAAGACGTGCTGTACGTTATGCCTTTACCTTTTTAGATGCTAAAGAACCATTCATGCATCAACTGGTTGAGGTTCTTGTTCAAAATATGGGCGGTCAGTTTGAGGAACTCAATTCACAATTTGAGCTTATTCAAAAAGTCATTCAAGAAGAAGAAAATTCCTTTCTTAAAACATTAGATGTGGGAATTGCTAGATTTGAAAGTCTAAAAGTGAATAATGACAGTCTTTCTGGAAAAGATGCTTTTGAGTTATACGACACTTACGGATTTCCAATTGACCTTACTCAGTTACTAGCTCAGGAAAAAGGTTTTCAGGTCAATATTGATGAGTTCAATTCATTTTTAGAAGAACAGAAAAATCGTTCACGTCAAGCTTCATCTTTAGAAACTGAAGATTGGGTGGTGATTTACAAGGACAAAGTTGAGGAGTTTGTTGGTTACGACTTAACAGAATCTAAGGTTAAGATTGTAAGACATAGAAAGGTTAAGCAAAAGGGCGATGTATTTTACCAATTGGTTTTTAATTTAACTCCGTTTTATCCAGAGGGAGGTGGTCAGGTTGGTGATACAGGTATTCTTTCCAGTGACAATGAGACTATTGAGATTTTAGATACTAAAAAGGAAAACAACTTAATCGTTCATTTCTGTGCTGAATTACCAAAGAATACTTCTGCAAAATTTATTGCTAAAGTAGATATTGATAAAAGAAATAGAACAGCAAATAACCATACAGCAACACACCTTTTGCATGAAACACTTAGAGAAGTTTTAGGAGAACATGTTAGTCAAAAAGGTTCTTTAGTTAATGCTGAATATTTGCGTTTTGATTTTTCGCATTTCTCTAAAGTTTCATCTGTGGAATTAAAGCTTATTGAAGATAAGGTTAATCAAAAAATACGTCAGAATTTATTACTTGAAGAACACCGTAATTTACCCATTGAAAAAGCTCAAGAAATGGGTGCTATGGCATTATTTGGTGAAAAGTATGGCGATGTAGTACGTGTAATAAAGTTTGGTACATCGGCAGAATTATGTGGAGGTATTCACGTTCCATCTACTAGCCATATAGGCTTGTTCAAAATAGTTTCTGAAAGTGCTGTAGCCTCTGGAATAAGAAGGGTAGAGGCAATCTCTTCTGAACAAGCCATGTCGTTCTATGAGGATAGACTAAGCATGATAAATGAGTTAGGAGCTATGCTCAAGACACAGGACGTGATGAAGTCTGTTCGTCAGCTGATAGAAGAAAATCAACAGCTTAATAAAAAAGTTGCACAACTGAATACTGCAAAGGCTGGAGATTTAAAAACTGATTTATTAAAAGAGGCCAAAGAGATTAATGGTGTAGATTTTATTGCTAAATCGGTAGAGCTAGATGCTAAGGCCATTAAAAACTTAGCTTTTGAGCTAACCAAGTCCAATGACAATCTTCTTTTAGTATTAGCTTCACAAACTGATGGTAAAGTAACGCTTACTATTGCACTGTCCGAAAAGTTATCTCAGGCTAAAGGCTTGCATGCAGGTAATATGGTAAGAGAGTTAGCTCAGGAAATTAAAGGTGGTGGAGGTGGTCAAGCATTTTTTGCTACAGCAGGGGGCAAAGATGCTTCAGGAATTCCTACTGTCTTGCAAAAGGCTGAAGATTACATTTAAAAATAGTAGTGCATAGCACCTTCTTTTAGGGCGTATTTTGAGCGTATCATTTCTTTAATATCAAATTCTCTCAATACAAAATTGATGAATATAACTGATAGAACTATCATATCAGCTCGCATTGTAACGATACCTTTGGTATTTAGTCTTTCAGAAATTGTACTTTGAATTAGAAAATCTTGCGCCCATTTATAGTGTTCCAAAAGGATATCACAAGATGGTTTTTTATTTTTCAATTCTAGATTATTGAATTTAAATCCAATCATTTCTACTAAGGTATCAAATGAACCCGATGAGCCAATTAATGTTTTACATGTAAAGGTTTGGATATTCTCAATCAAATCCTTTAGCTCACTTTTCAAGTGATGTTCAATCTTATGTATCTCTTCTTGAGTAATAGGGTCTTTGGGTTTGAATAATTCTTTAAGCCTTGAAACACCTAATTGATAACTTTTTTTCCATTGAACACCCTCTGCATTGGCAATTATAAATTCAGTACTACCACCACCAATATCCATAATTAGCTTATAATCTAAATCAAATGGTATTGCTTTTCTGACTCCTTGATAAATCAATTCTGCTTCTTCATCCCCATCAATAACTTCTATTTTTAAAGCTAGTTTTTCAAATACTTCACTGACAAAATCAGCACCATTTTTAGTGGAGCGTATAGCAGATGTTGCAAAAGCTCTTACCTTATCCACATCATATTCTTTTATGGTGTTTAGGTGGTCTTCTAGGGCTTTAATGCCTCTTTGGTAAGGAGCATGAGCAATGATACCTTTATCTATACCTCCTTCTCCTAATTTAACAGCAATTTTATTTTTAAAAATGGTTTTTTGACTTTCACTTTTTTTATCACAAATCAGTAAATTGAATGTGTTCGTTCCTAAGTCAATAATAGCAATTCGCATCTTTTAATCTTTATATTTTAACCATTTCCATAACTCTTTGTAGCTAATCTTTTTGCCGTACATAAGAATACCGACTCTATAAATTTTTGCTGCCACCCAAGTGGTTAGTAAGAATCCAGCTATCAATAAACTTATTGAAAGTAATAACTCGTGCAGTGGTACTCCAAAGGGAATTCTTGCTATCATAATAATAGGCGATGTAAACGGAATCATGGATAGCCAATATGCTAAGCCTCCATGAGGATTGTCAATTACTACTTGTACTAGCACAAAGGATACAATAAGTGGTATAGTGATAGGCACAATAAACTGTTGGCTATCTGTCTCTTGATCTGATGCCGAGCCAATGGCAGCGAACAAGGAGCCGTACAACAAGTATCCTGCAAGAAAATAGATGAGGAAAACAAAGGTTAAAGATTTTATTGGTAATGCCATTAAAGATGAGCCGATTTCAGAGGATAAAACTGCTTCGTTGGCATTTAAGTTCGTCACATCTATGTCTGTAGAAATGAAACCGTTAGCTATTAAAAGAAAAACAAAGCCTAGTATTATCCACATAGCAAATTGACTCAAGCCGACGAGGGCAACACTTATAATTTTGCCTAACATCAGTTCAAATGGTTTTACCGATGATATTATAATTTCAACAATTCTATTGGTTTTTTCTTCAATCACACTTCGCATGACCATAGTGCCATACATAAAGATGAATATGTATATTAAGAATCCACCTACTAGACCAATTCCAAAGCTAGCTTCGGAATTACCTTTTGTGTTGTCTCCTTGCTCATCAACAACATAAGTTTTGATTCTCGACTTACTTTGAGATTTCTTTATTTGGTCAGGATTTATGCCACTTTGTAAGAGGTATAAATTCGTTAATTTTTTGTCGATTTGATTTTCGACATTTTGTTTGATGGACAAACTCATCTGATTAGTCGAATAAACTTCTATGCTACTTTCTATCTGTTGTATTGAATCAATTTCTGGAATGTGCAACAGAAAGTCATATGTTTCAATTAATGTGGTTTTATGTTGTTCTAAGTTCAATTCATTGAGATAATTATACTCTAAATTATGACTTGATGTCAAACGAAATTCATTGAACTTGTTATTATCAATAATTGCTATTGTGGTTTTATCTTCACTACTTGAAGCTAGTAGGATAGGAACAACAAATACTCCAATCATAAACAAAGGAGTTAAAAGAGTCATAATTATAAAACTCTTTTTTCTAACCCTAGAAAGGTATTCTCTTTTTATAATTAGAAGTAGTTTATTCATTATTTACAGATTGTATGAACACATCATTTATAGTAGGTAGTTTTTCATTAAAGCTAGTGACATTAACCTGCTCAACGACTTGTTTTATTAATGTGTGAGTATTTTCTTTATTCTTTGCCTTAAATATTGCGTACCCTGACTCTATCACCAGTGTATCAAAGTGTTGAATTTCATTTTGTATAGTGCCTTCAAATTGAACCTCGAAGATGTGTTCTTTGAAGTTGTTTTTTATTTCATTGACACTTCCTTCAATAATACATTGTCCCGAGTTGATTAAGGCAATGTCGTCACAAAGTTCTTCTACCGATTCCATTCGATGGGTAGATAAAATTATGGTACTTCCACTTTCTTTTAGTGCAATAATTTCATTTTTAATGATTTCACTATTAATAGGGTCAAAACCTGTAAAAGGTTCATCTAAAATGATAAGTTTTGGCTGGTGTAATACGGTGCTAACAAATTGTACTTTTTGAGCCATACCCTTGGAAAGTTCTTCTACTTTCTTATTCAGCCAATCCAACATATCTAATTTTTTGAACCAATGATGGATTTTTTGTTTAGCCTCGTTTTTAGATAGACCTTTTAGCTGAGCTAAGTATAGGCACTGTTCACCTACTTTCATACTTTTATACAAGCCTCTTTCTTCAGGTAAATAGCCAATGTTTTGGATATGTTCTCTTTTAAAACGTTCGCCACTAAAAAGAATTTCTCCCTTGTCTGGAGCTGTAATTTGATTGATTATCCTTATTAGTGTAGTCTTGCCAGCACCATTAGGTCCTAGTAGACCGAAAATTCTTCCTTCAATAACATTTAAGGAAATAGAATCCAGAGCTTTTTTATTTTCGTACTCTTTAATTACATGCTTGATTTCTAGTATATTCATTCTTCAAGTAAACTAATGGAATAGGGTTCTAATTCTACCATTCCTTTTAAATTTTGTTTGTTGACCTTGACTATTTTGTTGCTAGGCTTTCCATAGTATTGAGTCATTTCACAACGACCTATTATTGAACTCAAATCTGTAGAAATAGGTTCTTCAGATAAATTGACAATTAGAAGTTTAGCTTTTCCTTTTTCATAACTGATATAGGCGTGAATTGGTGTAAAAGCAATGTTTTTTTCTTCTCTTAAATTATTGGGATTTTCTTTGCTTTTTGCTTTGTAGTTTAGGTTCCATCTTTTAGTTTCTACATTTATTTGATAAAGTTGCTCAGCATTATGGGTTAGTTTATTCCACATAGCTGTTACTATGCCACTAGTAGTTGGGTGTAGGTAAGTGCTATCTTTAGTCATCAATTGAAGAGCTGAAAATACAGGAAAACTTTCTGCACCTATACTATGAAAATGAAACATTTCAGCTTTTGTTCTTCTTAACAGTTGATTGATTTGACTTGAAACAAGTAGCCCGTGCGCCCAAGTGTTGTTAATGGTGTAGGGTTTTTGTTCAATCATATTGAATTCAGTAACCCAAGTAGTGAATGGTTGTGTGGTATTCCACCTCCAGTTTTTAAGCTTAAAATCTAAGTCTAACTTAGGGTAAGCTACAAGTTGTCTATATCCATTTATCGTATTGAAGTCGTATTCAGGATGTTTAAAATGACTGTAATAATGTAGAATAAAGTGTAGTTGTGATTCTTTGTCTTTAAATTTATTCTGTAAGGCTAAGGATAGTTTTTTGTTCCATTCTCTTGTTCTTCTATTTTTATCACCACCTACAACACCGATATTCACATCAGGAAATTCTTGCCATATAGCTTCTGACCATTTTAGACAAGTATCTATGTAGTTATCGACAGTAGGGTAAATGTGTTTAGTTAATAAGTTTTCAGCGTATACCTCATTTCCGAGTTCAATAAATTTAAGTTGTATTCCATTTTGCTCAATAGCTTTTAACATACCTAGTTCTTTCTCCAGATTACTACTAATGACATTTAGCGTAAAGACTCCTTTGGATTGTGTTGCTTTTAAGCCTTTAGAAAACTCGCTAATGGTATTGTATTTAGGAGTTTTTTTGTTGTAGCGATACAGTTGCCTCCAAAATGAATTACTTTTTCTGTTTTGCTGGGTTAATTCCTTTAATTGCTTTGTGTTGGTGATGTATTTACTATTGAAAGAGAAATTTTGATTTTGTAGAATGGGTACGAGTTCTTGATATGACAAGGTCCAGCCTGTTTTCCAATCCCAGTATAAACTATTACTCCCGCCGGGATATCTTAGGGTTGAGGTGTGTAATTCTTTTAGGGCTTGACTAAATTCTATTTTGCTCCATTTTGGCGTGTTAGACATATCAGAATTATATCCCATTAAAGGTACTACTATGGACTTCCCTTTAGAAAGAGATACTTTTTGTTGAGCAAATACTTTTGCGCTAAACAGAAAACAAATTATGATTAAAACTCTTGCCATTGTTTCCTTTAACGCCATGTCGTTCAAATTGTTTTAGTTGAACATGTCTTTTACTCTTTCAAA